>JBHPHA010000004.1:0-63303 GCA_042569905.1 Patescibacteria group bacterium | reverse complement strand
ACTTTGGTGATTGTAATTATTGCTAGTCTTTTGATTTGGAAAAATCAGTGTGATGAAAAAGTTGGGAGGGAATTAATAGGTGTTGAAACTAAGGATGTTTCGGAAGATGTAAGTCAAAAAGAAACAATAAATGATATTGCCGAGGAAGTGGAAGAATATATTGTTCCAGGGGTTGATACTAGTGACTGGAAAGTATATGAAAATGAAAAGTATGGAATAAAGTTTAAAATTCCTAGTGAATGGTACGTTGAAGATGATGGAAGTGGAAGGCTTTGTTTGAAGAGTAGTATTGAAAAGTTTTACTTTGAGGGAGAGAAAGATGTTTGTGGGGTTGGCTTGGCTTTAGGTAAGTTCACGGAGGATGACTTTGTTAAGGTTGTAAGGGAAAGGCAAGAAAGATTGAATATGCTTGATTTTCATTATGTTAATATTGCCAATACAAAAGGATTGTATTCAGTTCAGGCTACGCGGCGCATAGTATTTAAGCTGGGAAATAATATTGTAGATATTGCTGAAGAGGGAACTAATGATATCCCTGGTTCTAAATACGTTTCTTCCGCTTTTTTTGGGGTTATGCAGACGCTTCAACCTGTTGAGTAAATTCTAATATTTAAAAATAAATACCCGAAAGTTATTATCAGGAAATTGTTGGTAATAACTTAGGGTATTTATTGTGTGGATCTTTTATATTTAAATGGGTATTTGGAATTACCCGCAAGCAAAGAAGGAGGATGGCTTATGAGAGGAATAGTGTTGTTTAGAATTCTTTTGATTGGATTTATGGTGGCTGTATTTCTGCCAAGTGCGCAAGCTGAGTATATGTTTTCTACAGGTTTTCATTATCCTGTGAAAAATTATGATGAGAATTCCAATCCAATATTTACTGGGAGGTGGCTTGCTCAGCCAGATGAATATTTTGACAATGTTTATCATATAGGTGTAGATATAAAAGCAGAGCAGAAAAATCCAAGTGATCCATATGATAAGGATGATGAGATTTATGCTGTTGCAGATGGAATAGTGAAATCTCCGAGTGTGAATGGATGGACAGACGGAGACACTGTCAACATCGGTGTCATTATTGAGCATCGACTTAGTGATGGGAGATTTTTTTATGCGATTTATGGTCATGCTAATAAGAAGGATGCAGTTGCAACAGGTGCAAAGGTTAAGGCAGGAGATAAGATTGGTGTAGTTGGAGATTGGAAGGGTACAGGTGATCATCTTCACTTTGGAATATTGTCCCCAGGCTTAAAGGTGCCAGTTGGAACATCATCATATGGAAAAGCTCCTTTGTCAGATTATGGAGAAAAGGATGATGGCTACGTTGATAATGGACTTATAGACCCTATTTGGTTTATGGCTCATCATGTTCCGGATAACTGGATTTCTCGTGGGGGAATAAGTCAAAATAATCCAATAACTATGGATAATCCTTGGTATTCGGAGCTATGCATAAAGACGCTTGACCCTACTTGTGGTGATTTAACATACTATGAAATGTGTGTTCTGGAGAATAGTCCGCTATGTCTTCCTTTTGATGTTTCAGCTTACAGTGCTATAGATGGAGGAGGTGAGGGATCTGGTAGTCAAGGTGGGGATTTTACTCAGCCTAATTTCGTTGTGACGGACGTAAAACTTAAAACGTTATCAGGCGAAGAGAAGTATGTGTGGGATAAGTCTGAGGAGATGTATATTCACGCATGGATTGATAATATTGGTGATGCTGATTGGGATGATGGAATTCATGATTCCATTGAGGTGAGATATTACCTTTCTCAGGGTCGCAAAGAAGATCTTCATAGTGAATGGGAACGTGTAGGGATTGATGATATTCAAAAATATAACCTAGAAATGGATGATAATCCTAAGCACGAAGAAGATAGACTTATTCTTTTAAATAAAGAATCTATTGAACCAGGCAATTACTACAATATCGTAGTTTGTGCGGATAGAATTGCGGATCAAAACAATGGAATTGGAAATGTGGATGAGATTCACGAATCAGATAATTGTTTTGCGGAAAAAGTTTTTTACGTGTCTAGACCCGAAGGTCCGGCGACTGACGATGGAGTCATGTCGATCATTAATCTAATTCTTTTTGATTAAGGAGGAAGTAAAATGAAAAAAATAACTACTTTAGTGGCGGTTACGTTTGCTTTATTGTTAATGGCAGGTTCTGCATTTGCTTCAAGCTATGAAGGTGTTGTCTTGACATTAAGACTTCAAGAAATTAACGGAGTAACAAGAAATTCTGTTTTTCTTGGGGATAGTTACACATCTTGTTCGACTAGTGATTGGTTCGCCTATGATGATGCTGATACAGGAATAGGAAAACTCTGGACATCCACTCTATTACTAGCATACAATCAGGGTAAAACTGTTACTATTATAGGTAATGGAGTTTGTGATCAATACGGAGTTGAAGGAATAAGTTCAATTGATGTGAAATAAATTTATTTTTCAGTGAATAGTTAAAAAGCAAGCGCTTTTGGAAAAATCCAGAAGCGTTTTTTTGTTTTCTTGGAGGATGAGGTATAATAGGGGAAATGGTTTTGTAATTCTTAAAGAAATAAATAAATGTTGGTTTCGGTTATAATCACAACGAAAAATGAAGAGAAGAATATTGGTAATTGTTTGAGGTCGATTAAAGGGCAGACTTATCCTCAAGATCAGATTGAAATTATTGTAGTGGATAATCAGTCTGATGATAGGACGAAGGAAATTGCAAAGGAATATACTGATTTGATTTTTGATAAAGGACCAGAGAGGTCAGCTCAAAGAAATTTTGGGGTAGAGAAGTCTAGTGGGGATTATTTTATGTATCTTGACGCAGATATGATTCTTCATAATGACGTGATTTTTGATTGTGTGAAAAAAATTGAGAATGATGATGAAATCATTGGACTATATGTTTCAGAAATTGTGACAGGGAAGAAGTTTTTTAGTAAGGTACGAAGATTTGAAAGAAGTTTCTATGACGCAACTGTTGTTGATTGCGCGAGGTTTATTAAAAAAGAAAGTTTTTTGGAGGTTGAAGGATTCGATGAGAATTTGACTGGTCCTGAAGATTGGGATTTGGACAAGAAATTAAGGGGAATTGGTAAATTAGAATTAGTGAAAACCCCAATCTTTCATAATGAGGCTGAGTTTGAATTGGGATTTTATTTGAAGAAAAAAGGATATTATTCTCAAAAGTTTGATGACTATATTTCTAAGTGGGGGAAGGATGATGCGGATTTGAAAAAGCAGTTTGGAATTGGTTATAGGTTTTTTGGAATATTCGTGGAAAATGGAAAATGGAGAAAGTTACTTGCTTATCCATGTTTAACGTTTGGAATGTATTTTCTGAGAGGATTAGTAGGGGTAGTGTTTGTTTTTAGAAAGAAGAAAGATTAGATTATTGGGGGATAATAAAAACCCAGGAACCGTTTGGCTTCCTGGGTTTGTTGTTTTACAGTATCATCTTGTTTAGTTAGATTACTGCTAAGGCGAAGTCGCTCAACTGTCTTAATAAATAGAAAATAGAGTAGAGCCCGACTACAGACACAATGAATGATTTTGTGTAAAAATACGCCGTAGATTCACATTCACTTGGAGCTGAGTATGTATCCAAAGCACAAAATGTTAAATTTAACGCTAAAGAAAAGGATACGAAGGTCACGAAATCCTGATTGTACGCTAGGAGTATTATTGGAAAAGTGTATAAGCATGTTACTATTTGGACGTGGGTGGTATCTCTATCGATAATCAAAGCAACGAGCGATACTGCAAACAAGAGTCCGAGCATAAGTTCAGGGGTCAGGAATAAAATACACGTTAATGTGTCTATTAATTCTTTCATCAATCTTTCCTTCTTTTGAGTTTTATGGTGTTGTTAAAAAACTTCTTTAGTGACTGTTTATTGTATCGTATAAATAGTATTTTGTCAATAGATGTATGTTTTAGGTAAAAAATTTACAAAAAAGAAAGTTTTATGATAGAATTAAATACATTACAGAGCAGTTGTAATGACTCATAGATGTAAGTAATTAAAAAGAATATTAATTTAAAAGACAATATGAAAAAGAAAGCGCTTATTACGGGAATACTCGGACAAGATGGACCATATCTTGCAAAACTTTTATTGGAAAAAGATTATGAGGTGTATGGGTTGATCAGAAGGTACTCTAATCCTAATTTTGAAAATACGGATTATCTTGGTGTGACCGAGAAGATTAACTTCTTGACAGGTGATATGACTGATGAATGTTCTTTGAATAATATTGTTAAAACAGTTCAACCTGATGAGATTTACAACTTAGCTGCTCAATCTTTTGTTGGAGCATCTTGGGATCAGCCAAAGGCTACTACCGAAATTAATTCCTTTGGTACCTTGTATTTGCTGAATGCGATTAAGAGTTTTGCTCCAAACGCAAAGTTCTACCAGGCTTCAACTAGCGAAATGTTTGGAAATAGTAGTGACGATGGTGTTCAAACTGAGAAAACTCCATTTCATCCAAGAAGTCCATATGCTATTGCAAAATTGTATGCATATTGGATTGCGGTGAACTATAAGGAGAGCTATGGAATGTATTGTGCAAATGGAATCTTGTTTAATCACGAGTCTCCAATTAGAGGAATTGAATTTGTGACTAGAAAAATTACTGATGGTGTTGCAAGGATTAAATTGGGATTGGCTAAAGAAATTAGACTTGGAAATTTAGATAGTAAGAGGGATTGGGGTTTTGCAGGAGATTACGTTGAAGCGATGTGGCTTATGCTACAGCAAAAGGAAGCTGATAACTATATTCTTTCAACTGGAGAAACACATTCAATTAGAGACTTTTTGGATGTTGCTTTTAACCATGTTGGAATTAAGGATTGGGAGAAATATGTAACGCTTGACCCAAGATTCCAGAGACCTGCTGAGCTTCATACTCTTCAAGGAAAGTCAGATAAAGTTCAAGAAAAATTGGGATGGAAACCAAAAGTTGGCTTTGAGGAGCTGGTGAAGATGATGATGGATGCTGACCTTGAGAGATTATCAAAGAATGTTGATGTGAAGGACTTGGTGAAGATGATGGTGGATTCTGACAAAGAGGAGTTAGAAAAAGATAATGAAGATAAAAAAGAAAAAGAAAATAGTAATGACGAAAAATAGAAATATTATTATATTTTTAAATGCCTTTTGGAATAATGGAAAGGGGATGAGTGGAGGAGATCAGATGCTTATTCAAATCTTCAAGAGAATCAGGAGTGAGTTTGGTGAAATGCATTGCTATACCAACGTTGATGGAAAAAAGGTTATTAAAGATGGTGGTGTGGATGACGTTGATTTCCACGTTTCGGAAAGAGTTTTTGACAAACTGCCATTGGGAGTTAATTATGTGCTGAGAACAATTCAGTCACTTGGTGTTTTGTTTGGTGAAAAGGCTGGAGTTGTTTATGGTGGGTCTGACTTTTTTCCAGATGTAGTCCCTTTGTTTCTGTATAAGTTGATTTATCCAAAAACAAGATGGGTTCAATGTGTATTCCATATCTACCCTGACTGGAAGACTCGTCCAGGGAATAAGGTGATTAATTTCTTAGCTCAATACTTTCAAAAAGCCTCTTTGTGTTTGGTTAAGAAGGCGGATACTGTGGTTAATATTAATCATGAAGTGGGAGAGGAGTTGAGAAGGAACGGATTCGATGGTGATAATATTGTGATTAATACTCCAGGAATAAATTTGGAATATCTTAAGAACTTGGAAGTGCAAGAAGACACAAAGAAATACCAAGGATCTTTTTTGGCCAGACTTAATCCTAGTAAGGGTATCCTTGATTTGATTAAGATTTGGAAGCGTGTTGTTCAAGAATTACCCGAGGCAAAATTGGCAGTAATTGGTGGTGGTAGTGATGAGACAAAAGAGGAATTGAAAAAGTTGATACAGGAAAGTGAATTGACTGAAAACATTAATCTTTTGGGATTTATTGAGAATGATGAGTCTTTTTCAATAATAAAGAAGAGTGACGTGTTTATTTTTCCTTCTCATGAAGAAGGTTTCGGAATTGCAGTTGCGGATGCTATGGCTTGCGGTACTCCTGTGGTTTCCTGGAATCTGTCAGTTTATGAGGAGATATTTGAGGATAAGTCTGTTCAGGTTCAGGAGAATGATATGGATGTGTTTGCTGAAAAAGTGATTGAGCTTTTGAAAGACGAGGAGAAAAATAGGGAATTAGCGAGAAAAGCAAGTGAATTTGTTGAAAAGTATTCTTGGGAATCGATTGCGAAAAAACATAAAGATATTCTTTTAAAATAAAATAACCTATGTCAAAAAAACAAAAATTCAAAAAAAGTATCAAAAAAACAGCTCAAAGCAAGATCTCTATTTTATTAGTGGGTCTTGTTTTTATTTCTTGTATTGTTTTCCTTTTCATTTCGAGGAATGATTTTTCGAGAGAAAAAATGATTACGCACACTTTAAAATCACAAAACAGCTTTGATGAGAGAAATGTTGAGCTAAAGACAGGAGCTACGCCTGATATATTGGGGACTTTGGATGATAGTTTAGCAACGCATGACGCAAAAGGCAATCCGACATATGTGATGTGCTCCTTGGCTAGTTGTCCTGTTGTATACAATCTAGAGAGTAGGAAAGACATTGATAAGGTAAGTATTTCTTATATTGGAGCTTCACGTGCTAAAGATGATGTTATTTTCTCTTTTGATGGAATAAATGTTTTAGATGATGAATATATTGAGGATTGTGATCCAAAAAGAGGAATTTGTGACTATTATTTTCTAGAGTCAAAGGAAAAGGTGAAAAGTTTTGGGATAATTTTGAGAAATGCAACTTTTAAGCCGTATGGAGTGAGAGAGGTTAAATTTTTTAAGGCATCTGAAAAGGGTATTTTTGAGTCAGTTTTTGATTTTCTTTTTGTGTGGGATAGGGGAATGGCGATTTATTTTGTTTATCCTGTTTTATTCTTCTTGCTTTGGTTAATTCCAGGATTGTTAGTTGGAGAATTATTTAGTAAATATAGAAAAAGAAAATTGGATTTATTTCATACTTTTCTTGGTAGCGCAGTTGTATTAACTTTATTATTTTTTATTTCAGAGTTATTTTCTGGAGCATCCTTCAAGTTTTTAATTGTTCTTGGACTAGGGGCATGTTTTTACTTTTTGAGAAGTAAAAAGAGTTTTATGAGAGGGTTTTTGATAGAGAACAAGGTCTCGATTGCTATTTACTTGGTTTCGATTTTGTTTTTGTCTTTCATGATGCTTGTGAGAGATTATCCGGTTACTGGTTCGATTGAGATTAATGACTTTGTTACAGAAAAGAGTTTTTCAATAGCTTATGGTACCTATGAAACTGATTTTCTGATTCCATATCAAAGTGCGCTTAATTATCATGAGGGTGGAGAGGCTTTAAGCGAAAAGATTGGTGGTATTTATGATATTACAGACAGGACACCATTGATTTCATATTTCTTCTTGAGTTATGGAAAAATATTCGGAACACATCCCTTTGTCTATCAAATGTTTATTGCTATGCTGGCTAATTTGTTTATCTTTGGTTTTCTGCAAATTAGCAATTTGTTTTTCAGTAAAACAAAGGGATATTTAATTGCGATAGTATTTGCTTTTTCTAATTTCTTCATTTTTACAACACTATTTGGTCCAGCAAAAACAGCTACATTATTTTTTATCTTAGCTTCAGCTTTCTATCTTTTGAAGGAAAAGAAGAGCTATTTGATGTCAGGAATTTTTATGGCAATTGCTTACTTGGTGCACCCATTTACTTTGGTATATTTCTTGTCTTTTGGCGCACTTGTTTTTTGGGAATCGGTTTCTGAGTTTTTCAAGAAGGATAAGAAGCGTTTAGTGAAGGAATTGGCTACTTTTGCATTGCCAGTGGTAATTGCTTTTGTTTTATGGAGCGGATATTCTGCTTATTTGGGTGACCATGGTTCAATTTATTCTTCTGTAATTTCAGGGGATACATGGGCGAATGCTTCTAAGGGTATTGATGAGGATAAGTCAGGTGTAAGTGCTGGTCTGGTTTTTGAAAAATATTTTTGGGTTAACAAATTTTATAATGGATTAGGTTTGTTTTGCTTCTCTTGTGATGGATTTCCTGAGAAGAGGCAGCTGGATTTTTTTAGAGCTACGATACCTGGAGCTATTGGGATAATTACTTCTATTCTGATTATTTTAGGTTTAGTGAAGTGTAGCTTCGGAAAGGTTTCTAAGGGGCTTGATAAAGCAATTTTGAAAAAGATTTTCATCTTTTTTATAATTTCACCAATTATATTTACGTTGCTATATCAAGGTTTTTTCGTGAGACTGGGAATAATGTGGTATGTGCTAGGAATTATCCCATTTATCTTTATGATGCTTTTACTTTTCCATAAAGAGTGGATTTTAAGGGTAGCTACGTTATTAATTTTGATTGAAAATTTTTATTTAATCTTTATTTATGATAAAATTAATAACGAGAGAGTTTCTTTCTTCTTTAGTGAAGAGAGAGGCAGTTTGTTTTTTGTGTGTTTAGTTGTAGTTTCAATATATTTAATACTAAATAAAATAATATCAAATGAAAATCGTTGAGCATGAACTTCAGATACCGTCTGATTATCAATACAAGGCATTAAGGGAGGGTGGTTTACTTCAGAGGCAGTGGCACAGAAATAGGTTATTGCTAGTAAAAAATATAAACTTTTTAAGTGAAAATGATGATGCCGCCGACATTGGTTGCGGGTCAGGAAATATCGTTTTAGTTTTTAGTGGAAAAACAAAAACATTTACAGGACTTGATTATAATCAAGAAAGTCTTGATTTTTTGAAGGGAAAAGTAGGGGAGCGAGGAATAGGAAATGTTAATGTGAATTATTTTGATTTGCTTAATTCAGATTTTAGTGAGTTTAAGGGTAAATTTGATAAAATTATCCTAAATGAAGTCATTGAGCATTTTGAGGAAGAGGAAGTTGATCATGTGATGAGTAATTTGCATGGGCTTTTAAAGGATGGTGGTGAAATCTTAATAACCACTCCGAATTATGTTAGCGCTTGGCCAGTGATGGAATTTTTAGCTGATAAGTTTAAGATATTTCCAACTCTTTGGGGAGAGCAACATAAGATTAAATTTACTAGAAAATTATTGCGAAATTATTGCGAAAAACATGATTACGAGGTGATGGAAATGGGTACCTTTGGTTTAATCTCTCCTTTTGCAATTATTCTCAGTAGGAAGCTTGCTGATAAGTTTATGGAACTTGAAGCTCGTCACCTTAGCGTACTTGGTCCACAGCTTTTTGTAAGAATAAGAAATAAAAAATAATGAAAAATAAATTCAGTTTTAGTATCTGTGTGCCGATTTACAAGGCTTCTAACCTGTTAGGTGATATGTTGGATAGTATATTTGCTCAAGAGGATTTTGATGATTATGAGATCATTATTGGTGACAATAACTCTCCTGATATGGTAGACGAAATCAAGAAGACTCAGGAGATAATAAACTCATATAATGATCCAAGAATAAGATATTATAAAAACGAAAAAGATCTTGGATATGCTGTTAACCTTCAACGAATAGTTTCAAGGGCAGAAAACGATGTGATTTTCTTGATGGCACATGATGATATTTTGGCGAAGGATGCTTTTAAGAGAACTCATGATGCTTTCCTACTAGATGAGAACGTTGGAGTTGTGACAAGGCCATATTTCTGGTTTGAAAAAGACTATCATAATCCAGTTCGAGCTGTTTTGCCGTATGATGACAAAAAAGATAGCGTTTTGTCTTTGGAAAGTGGAAGAAAAGCTTTTTTAAAGATTTTTGAGTCAGTAGGGCAGCTTTCAGGACTAGCTTACCGAAGAGAATTTTTAGAAGTACCTTTCAATGATGAGTGTTTTCCTGCTCACATTTATCCATTTGCAGGAATTTTGAGAAAGCATAAATGTGTTTTTCTGAAGGACTATACTGTGGCGGTTGGAATTGCGGACAGTCAAACAAGAACAGTTTCTTCTACTTATGACATGTCCCCGACTGATTCATGGTTGAGGATGTATCGATCTGTGTTTAAGGGGGATGAATATAATATGGCTCGTAGATGGGGAGAGGATCATATTTTGACAAATTTCATGGGATTGGTTCAATTGAAAAATTATGCAAACCCTGGAGTGCTTAGACGAGAAATTGGTATTTTAGTGAAAGAGAGAAAGAAGAATTTGCTGGATTTGAAGTTTTGGTTTTTTGTACTTGGAACTGTGCTGACTCCGAAATTTGTTTTGATACCTCTGGTTGATTGGTATAAGTCAAAGGTAAATTCAAAGCTTTTGGTAGATATTAGTTTTAATAGGTGAAAATAAGAATATTAAGAAGGAAAATAATAAAAATGAAAAATAATACCGTAACATTGATAATACCTGTAAAAAATTCAGAAACAACTTTGCAAGAGGTTTTGGATAGCGTTGAAAAGCAAGACTATCCGATTGATCTGGTGATGATAGTGGATAACAAGTCATCTGACTCTTCTCCTGATATAATGTCTAAGTATGCTGAGAGTTCTAAATTTAAAGTAGAGGTAGTAAACCAAACAAAGGACTTAGGGCTAGCTCATTCATATAACGAGGCGATTAAGGTTGCCGAGACATCTCATATAGTCTCACTTCAGTCTGATTGTGTTATTCTTCATAGCGGTGATTTTTCGAAATTAATGAAAGCTGTTGAAGATAAAAGTGTCGTCGTGGCTTGCTCAATGCAAACCACACCTGTGGATGTTTGGAATAGGTATAATTTTTGGCAAAAGTGTTTGTTTGCTAGGCATGTCGGAAGAGTTCTGTCGGGAAGAAATGGAAGGTTTTGCTGTTACGGGACTCTCGCCCTCAGAAAGGTTGGTTCGTTTGACGAAAAAACCTATAGGACAGCAGGGGAGGATGGCGATATTTTGTTAAAGTTAGGGAAATTAGGTAAAATTGTAGATGTGGAGGATATAATTGTAGATCATTTGCATAGTAGAGCTGATAATTTTTCTCTTTCACATTATGTTTATAAAGAGAATCAATTGGCGGAGGCTGTGGGAGCGTGCTTATCAAAGAATTTTTCGGAAATAAAGCTAAGTAATTATAAAACAGCATTTATTAGACCAATACTGGTAGGCGGTTTATTGATTCCGAAGTTGAATATAGTTATTGCTTTGATGATTGTATTGTTTGGAAGCTATCTTACAAAGGAAGTTTTTAGAAGCGAGTGGAGGGATTGGAGAATTGTAATGCTACCATTCGTGAATGTGTATTTGTTATTTAGTTATACATATTATTTTTTTAAGGGAATGATATTGGTGAAACAGAAATTGTAAAAAAGATAAAGAATTAAAAAATAAACAAAATGAAAACGTTAATATTGTGTGGAGGAAAGGGTACAAGACTAAGAGAAGAAACAGAATTTAAGCCAAAGCCAATGGTTGAAATCGGAGGCCTTCCTATTGTTCAACATATAATGAATATTTATTCTCATCATGGACATAGTGATTTTGTGTTATGTCTTGGATATAAAGGGAGTATGATAAAAGACCATTTTATTAATCTTTCAAGGCTTCAGGATGATCTTGAGTTAAATATGTTAAGTAATGAGATAAAATATCTTAATAATCACGCTAACTGTGATCGTAATATAACTTTTGCGGAAACAGGTGAGGATACATTAACAGCAGAGAGGATTAAGATTGCTTCTAAGTATGTAGATGACGATATGTTCATGATAACTTATGGTGACGGAGTGAGTGATGTTGATGTGAATGCTTTAGTTGATTTTCATAAAAAACAAAGTAGAGAGTGTGGTACATTAGCAACAATTACAGCTGTGCATCCTTCTTCAAAATATGGAAAAATAATAGCAGATGAAAATCATGTAATAAGAGAGTTCAGTGAGAAGCCTGTTTTGGACGATTTTATAAATGGTGGTTTCATGGTTTTTAATAAGGAGGCTTTGAGTTACTTGAAGGACGGGGAAATGCTGGAGGATTCTTTGCGAAAGCTAAGTGAGGATGGAAAGCTGTCTCAATTTACGCATAAGGGGTTTTGGCATAGCATGGACACAATGAAAGATGTTATGGATTTGAACAAATTGTGGGAAAAGGAAAGTCCTTGGGATTTTAAAAAAGATACTTGTGGAGACAAATCTAAGGATATGAATTTTCAGGGCTTCAATAAGGAGGATGGTGAACTGTTGGGGAGAATAGTTGCAGATATTGATGAGTTCAAGAGAAGATACGAATTTTTTAAATAAGATTTTTTGAAAGAATAAATATATGAATAATCTTGCTGATTTTTTTAAGGGTAAAAAGGTTTTAGTGACAGGTCACACTGGATTCAAGGGTTCTTGGCTGATGCAAATATTACTAAGTTGGGGAGCTGATGTTGTGGGTGTCTCGTTGATGCCAAAGACTTCTCCTAATCTGTATGGAATTTTAGGATTACAAAATGGCGCTAATAGTTATTATTTCGACATCGATAGTCATGAAGGATTGCTAGATGTGATTAAAAAAGAGAGTCCTGAAATCGTTTTTCACTTGGCTGCACAGCCGATAGTTCGAGATAGTTATGATAATCCATTGGAAACCTATAACACAAATGTGATGGGAACAGCCAATGTTTTGGAGGCGATTAGAAAAACTGATTCGGTTAAGTCAGCTGTGATTATTACTACGGATAAGGTTTATAAGAATGACGAATGGGTTTATCCATATCGAGAAGTGGATCCACTAGGGGGATATGACCCATATAGTGCAAGTAAGGCTGCAGCGGATATTACGACAAATTCATATATTCAATCATTTTTCAATGTGAGTGATTATAAGGACAAGCATAATACATTAGTGGCTATTGCTCGAGCTGGAAATGTAATTGGTGGAGGCGATTGGGGTAATCACAGGCTTGTGACAGATATCGTTCGCTCAATATTTGAAAAAGATGAGAAGATAATAATCAGAAGCCCAAAGGCGATTAGGCCGTGGGAGCATGTTTTGGAGCCACTGCATGGATATTTGATGCTAGGAAAGAAGCTTTATGAAGGGGAGACAGAAATGGTGGGTTCTTGGAATTTTGGCCCAAATGATAGTCATTTTGTTTCTGTGGAAGAGATTGTGAAAAAGGCAATAGAAGTGCTAGGAAAAGGAGAATATTCAGTAGAGGAGGATAGTACGAAGCATGAGGCTAATATACTAAAGCTGGAGACATCAAAGGCGAAGTGTGTATTGAAGTGGAAGTCAAAGCTAACTTTCGAGGACACCCTTAAATATACGTTTGATTGGTATCGGAAATATTATGAAGGGAAGGATAATATGACCGAATATTCTAATAATCAAATCTATAAGTTTTTTAATCTAAAATAGCAGCAATAATAAATAAAAATATGAATGATAATCTGAAAAAGAATATAATCGAAGAGTTTGAAAATAGATTCCCTAAGAAAAATTTTGTTCCAGGTGAGTCTCCTGTTCCAGTGTCTGGAAAAATTTTTGATGAAAAAGAATTATTACTAATGACCGAGTCTGTTTTAGAGGGTTGGTGGACTGAAGGTAAATTTACGGGTGATTTCGAAAGCAGAATAGCAGAATTTATAGGGGTTAAGCATTGCTCTGCTGTAAATTCTGGGTCATCTGCTAATCTCTTAGCGCTTGTGGCTCTAACTTCACATTTATTGGGAGACAGGAAAATAGAGGAAGGCGACGAGGTGATTACCGTTGCTGCTGGATTTCCAACTACTGTTAATCCAATTATTCAAGCGGGATGCGTCCCTGTTTTTGTGGATATTGAGATGGGAACTTTTGATATTGATGCGGATAAGATGAAAGAAGCTTTGAGTGAAAAAACAAAAGCTGTGATGATTGCTCATACATTGGGGAATCCTTTTAATATTAAAAAGGTAAAGGACTTTTGTGATAAAAATGGACTATGGCTTATCGAGGATAATTGTGATGCGTTGGGAAGCGAGTATGAGGGTAAGAGAACTGGATCCTTTGGTGATATTGCAACACTGAGTTTCTATCCAGCTCATCATATTACTACAGCAGAAGGCGGAGCTGTTCTTACAGATAATCCAGTTTTACATAAGGCTATTGTATCATTGAGGGATTGGGGTAGGGAGTGTTGGTGTCCTACTGGTCATGACGATACTTGTAAGTCAAGGTTTAAGTGGAAGTCAGGTAACTTGCCAGATGGATATGATCATAAATATGTTTACTCACATATTGGGTATAATCTGAAAATGACTGAAATGCAGGCTGCGTGTGGCTTGGCTCAAATGGATAGGTTGAGTGGTTTTGTGGAGAAAAGAAAGGAAAATTATGTTTCTTTGATGCGTAGATTGAAAAAATTTGATAAATATTTTGATTTTTCAGTTCCTACGGAAAATAGTGATCCAAGCTGGTTTGGTTTTATTATGACGGTGAAGGATGATTGTGGTTTTTCTAGGGAGGATTTGATGAAATTTTTGAATGACAAAAAAATTGGAACAAGACTTCTTTTTGGTGGAAATCTGACAAAACAACCGTATTTTTTGAATTATAAAATTAAACATAGAATTGTTGGAGAATTGAAAAATACTGACACTGTAATGGATAACACTTTCTGGATTGGCGTTTATCCTGGAATCAATGGGGAAATGATGAATTGGATTGAGGAGTCATTTAAAGAGTTTCTGAGCAGCGAGGGAGACAAGCAGGTTGCTGAACAAGTTAGTATTAGTGAGGAAGATAAGGAATCTTTGAGAAGAATTATTAGTGAATTGGAATCTTTTAAGGAGAAATACGGAATTTAATTTTTTAAGTAGTCTATTGTAATGAATAAAAAAACAGTCTTGTTAACAGGAGCTACTGGATTTGTGGGCAGTCATATTGTAGAGAATTTGATTAAGGATGGTCATAATGTCATCGTGCTTAGATTGAAAGGTTCTAAGACTGACTTATGGAGACTTGAGGAATTTTTGGACGTGATTTCATTTTATGAAGTTGATGATGAGAGCTTAGAGCGCGCTTTTAGCGAGAATGAAATTGATTGTGTCATGCATTTGGCTACTCATTATGTGAAAAACCATAGCGAATTAGAGGAGGTTGCTTCGATGCTTGATGTAAATGTTAAGTTTCCAGTTAAGCTGTTAGAGCTTTGCGTTAGAAATGGGGTTAAAAACTTTATAAATACTGGAAGCTTTTTCGAATATAAGATGAAGGACTCTCCAATTAAGGAAGGGGATGAATTCTTGGCGTATAATTTCTATGCAGCCACTAAACTTGCGCTTATTGAGTTTCTAAAATCTTACGCGAGCAATAGCGGAATAAATGTAATCGACTTCAAGTTATCAGCGCCATTTGGAGAAAAGGATAATGATAAGTTGATTAACTTCTTGATAAAAACTAATATAAGCGGTGAAAGTGTTGATTTTTCCGGAGGAGAGCAACAATGGAATTATACTTATGTTAAGGACGTTGCAAATGCATTCGTGGATGGATTGAATAAAATTGACGAAATGAGGGGTTATAATTTTTTCAATTTAGGGTACAATAAAGTATATAGTATAAAAGATATTGCTAGTGAAATTGAAAAGATTTCAGGGAAGAAAATGAACATTAATTGGGGTGCTAAGCCTTATATTGATAATGAAATTTTCTATGCCAATTGTGATAATAGTAAAGTGAAAAAAGAATTAGGCTGGGCGCCTGAGTATAGTTTGGAAATCGGATTAAAAAATACGTATAAGTATATAGCTGATAATTTAAAATAATTCTATGAGTGATAAAATATTTGGTGTGCAAGGCGGTCCTATTGAGGGAGTTGTTGTGAAGAAATTAAATAAAATTCCTGATGAAAGAGGGTGTATATTCCATATGCTTAAAAAAGAAGATGAGGAGTTTAATGATTTTGGAGAGATATATTTTTCTAGTGTTTACAGTGGTGCAATAAAGGCTTGGCATATTCATAAGGAGATGGAGCTTAACTATGCAGTAATAACTGGAAATATAAAATTCGTTTTGTATGATGATAGGGAGGGTTCAAAAACAAGAGGTAATTTGATGGAGATTTTTATGGGTGATAAGAATTATTTGCTTGTAAAGGTTCCAACAATGGTTTGGAATGGTTTTAAGGGAATAGCAGATGAGTCAATTATTGCAAATTGTACAACAATGTCTCACAGGGCGGATGAGATTGATAGGCTGGATCCTTTTTCAGACAAGATTCCGTATGAATGGGATATAGTACATGGTTAGTATTGTAGATTTTAAATTGAGTAATAAATGAATTTTATTTTTAATAGTAATAGACGGGTATTTTTAGCGTACTTTATTTTAGCAGGGATTTTATTTGTGAATGTTTGTCTTTCCGGTGGGTTTATTATTGGTGGAGACTGGAGTATGCCAGGAACAGCAATACAAACCCTAGTCTATTTTGAAGATTGGAACGATACTTGGACAAATATAGGAAATTTTTTTGGCTTAAGACAGATTGCTTTGACATCTGTGTTGTTTAAGTTTTTTAATGTTGCCTTGTTTAAGATAGGGCTTGTGGGTAAAGCGTTTCAGGTTTCCTTAATAGTGACCTTACTGAGTTGCGCAGCCTATTTTCTTTTTGATTTACTAGTATTCATTGGAATAAAGAGGGTAGCTGCTTTTTTTGCGGGAATTATATATGTGACATCCCCGTTGTTTTTTGATTACGTGATAATGGGCTGGCAATTTGTGTTGATTGTGTTACTGTTCTTTCCATTAGTGGTGAAATACTTCATTAAAGCGGTTAATGAGAGAAAGTTATCTTATGCGGTGATGGTTGGAATTTTTTATTCCGTATCTATGACACAGTCTCAGTCAATTATTTGGTTTCCAATGCTTTTGTTCATTCTAAGTATTTACTTGATAAGAGATAAGACTAGTTTTATTTCTTATGTTAAGGCAATGTTGGTAGTTTTCGCTATCTTTCTTTGTTTGAATGCGTATTGGTTACCTGGAATGGTGCTTGTGCCAGATAAAGGTGTTTCTGGGTCAGATATAGTAAATAGCTCTATTAGTCTAGGTACAATGGGGAATTTTTTTCCAATAAATATAATTCGATTATTCGGGGGTCTCTTTAATTTTCAGTATGAAACTGAAATGCAAAAAACCTGGCTGTATGTTTTTTCTTTTGTGATGCCTATTTTGGCATTAGGATCTTTGTTTGTAAGGAAATACAAGAGAGAGGTTTTAGTTTTTTGGATAATAGGATTGGTGCCATTTTTAATGTATCTTTTGAATTTTCATAGAGATATTCTTTTGCATATTCCTTTTGCAAACGTAATTAGGGATTTTGCCAGATTTACTGTTTTTTCTACTTTCGCATACGCAGTGCTAATCGGAATATTTTTGAGCTATCTTTTTGCTCATAAGAGAATTATTGTTCGTAGAGTTGGAATGGGTTGCGTAATCCTATGGTTAGTGGCAGCCTTTCCTTGGTGGACGGGTGCGCTAACTGATTGGGAAGGTGGAGTTGGTTCGGATATGCGTTTAAGAACCAAGGTCTTCTCAGATGGGTATTATGACGTTGAAACCAATTTTTATGATAAAAAGCTAGATCAAAAAGCTTCATTTTTTCCGTACAATGGGGTGAATGACCTTGAGGATGACCAGAGATTTCATGGGGCATATAAAGAGATACAGGATCTTTTTGCAGGATATTCATCAATTCCAGGGGTAATTGCTGTGAGTGATAGGGGGCAGGGTTATCTGGGTGATTTTTTGAGCCTTATTGATGGAAAGGAAATAAATATTTTTGAATTATCAAAATTGTCTAATATCAAGTACACTGTTCTTAGGGAAAATATGTTCATGAAGAATAGATATGAGTTTTTGGGGGAGGCAAATGAGAAAATCGATAGTGATGAGTTAGGTGTATACTTTGAAAAAGAGAATATGATAGTTTTTGAAAAGAAAGACTTTCTCCCACATTTCTACACCCCAGTGAAAAATATTGTTTCCGAAGGAGAGATTGAGGAGTTGATGGGCATTATTTCTGAGGATGAATATGAAGCTCGTTCAGCTGTATTTTTTAAGAATCAAAACAGAGAGAAACTAAGTGAGCTGGATAGTTTGAGTGAGAGGAATGATGGAGATCAAATCATTGAATTTCGAAAAATTAACCCGACCAAATATCGTCTGAGAATTCACAATGTTACTGATGATTTCCCTTTGATTTTTTCAGAGAGTTTTCATGAGAAATGGAACGCTTATATTGTGAGGGATGAAGTTGATAGTGAACAAGAGAGTGGTAGTGAAGACAAGGGGATCCTGAAACAAGTTCAGGATGACAAGGTTGAAATTCAGAGTGATAAATTGGGTGAGTACAAGGTTTTGGATGGAAATGAGGATGATCAAGCGAGTATTGGGGAATTAGAGGGGTTTATCGAAAAAGGCTGGGTGACTGATTTGGGTGATGGAAAAGAAAAAGAATCAAAACATTATAAGTGGAATGGCGAGAAGGAGGTTATTGATTATGTTGAGAGATATGGTATCGATTTTGTTTCAAAAAATTTCAATGGAACAATTCAGAATGACAATTTGCCAACGGGTAGTATTCGAGAGACATGGATGAATAATAGCGGTGTTTTGCAGCTTTCAGATAAAAAGCACTTACTAGCTAATGGTTATGCAAACAGTTGGGTGATTGACGTGGATGACTTGTGTGGTGAAGCTGGGATGTGTCAGGAAAATGAGGACGGAAGTTATGATATGGAATTCGTGGTGGAATTTTGGCCACAAAGAGTTTTCTATATAGGACTTTTTATTTCTGGACTAACGTTACTTGGATGTCTAGGATATCTGGGTTATGATTATAGAAAGAAAAAGATTTTGGGAAATAATAAAATAGAGAAGTAATATGAAAAAAATTAAGAAATTATCTGGGAAAATAAAGAAAACATTCTTAGGGTGGATTACTTTTTTTAGGGAAAATTTAAATAAAAGGCATTTGATTGTTGTGGTGATTCTTGTGGCTGTTTTGTGGTATGGAAAATTTCTTCCAGAAGTTGAGAAGGTTGAGATAAATAAAAAAGTATCCTATCAAACTCAAGAGGGAATAATGCTTCCCAATATTACTGATAAAAAACCTGAATTAATCATGCAGAATGTTTTGCGTTCCGAAAAAGGGGATTTTTATCGAATATATTTCGATGCTAAGGCGGATTCTGATGAGACTGTCTATGTAAAACTAAGAGATGATATGAATAGGGAGGAGGAAGTGCAATCCTTTAGTATAATGGGTCCAGAAGACAAGTCGAGTGACAACCAACTGAAGCGATATGAGATAATATTTGAATCGAGTTATTTTTTTGATGAGCTTATTTTTTACAAAAAAGACACTAATGTAAATAAAGATAGGTCGGATTGGGATGAGGGTAGTGTGTATATTCATAATGTGAAAGTTTCAAGGCTAGATATTGATAGTCAAGCTGATATTGGAAATATTATTCCAATAACTGTAGGGAAAAGCGAGATCATTGAGGGTGAGCACTTGAAAACCGGCTACAGTGTTAATTTTAAGAAGCGTTTATCTCGAAAAAATGAAAAAGTTAGACAGTTTTTTGTGTCTGATTGGAATTATTTGACAGGTGTCAACGTTAACTTAGATGTGGTTGGAGACGGTGGAAATGGAAAATATTATGCTAGACTTGGTCAGTTAAATAGAGAGAGTAGAAAGGTGGAAGTATTGAGGGAAATTAAATTTTCTGCAGATGAAATTGAAAAATATTACTACAGAAATGGCTCATGCTTCTTCAGATTTGATGTCGTCTTAACTAAAGGAGCGACATATTATGTTGAAATTGTAAATAAAGATGTTGAGGTTGATGAAGAGAATTATGTTTCACTGAGGAATATTTCAAATAAAAATAATGATTATTTCAGTATAGATGTTGCTAGAGCATTAGAATCTGATGACGGAGTAGTCATTTTAAATGGGTCTAAGATTGAAGATTACGGTTCAAGAATGACTTATTATTATGATGCTCAGAGGAGCTGGTCAGAAGCTCTTAATATTTATGATTTTAAGGGGGACATGTTTTTTGATGGAGAGGATAATATTTTAGCAAATAAACTGAGAGAGGGAAATTATTATACCTACAAAGTAGACACAATCTATCCTTTTGAAAAAATGCGCATAAAAGCTAGGCAGAAAAAGAGTAAGGAAGATGTTAGAGTAATTTTTGAATACTCTTTTGATAATACTAACTGGAAGGTGATTCAGGGCTCAAGGAAGAATGACAAATCTCCATTTGAATATGATTTAATTATAGATTCTGAAAACAAGGAATCGAATGTTGTTTATTTTAGGGTCAGCTACGTGGGTAATAAGAATAAGAAATCCAGATCATTTGGATTAAGTGAGTTTAATATCAATGCTTTATTACTAAAAAAAGATAATTCTGTTAAATAGAATATGGATATTTTAGATAAAATTAGGAAACATAAATGGTTTTTAATAGGAGTAGTGATTCTGTCATGGGTTATTTTTGTGAACCTATTTCCGGATGGGCGCATTATTGCTGGAGAGGACACTTTTCAATTTATTAATCTTAAGCATAGCTTTAGGGATAATTTTTATGAATGGCAGGGGAGAGCCTCATTGTTTTATGGTGTTTTTTATCTCTTGGATAAGGTTGGAGTTAGTGAAACAAGTCAGCTTTCCTGGTATCTCGGGTTGTTTATCTTTATTTCATATTCATCATTCTATATTTTTTCAAAAATAGTTTTCAAAAAACCTAGCGAATTTATTGCAGTTTTTGTTTCTCTTTTCTATGCTCTGAACTTGTATACGCTATATGTCTTTACATATTCTTGGGGGTATTCGTATTATCAGATATTATATGCGTTTATACCGTTAATTGTGGGGCTGTATATTGCGTTTTTGAGATCTCAAAAGCTTATTTATGGAGCTTTGTTTTGTCTATCTTTACTGTTAGCTTCATCTGGTTTTGGAAATCCTGCCTTTGCAATTGCACTGCTTGTTTTCCTTTTGGCACTGACAGTGGCTTTGTCTTTGATTGGGGGCGTGAAAATGGAAAAGAGTCTTTTTAAGAAACTTGGGATAGTTTTTTCTTTTTCGATTTTGATTAACGGATATTGGATTTTACCGATTCTTTCTCAGGCTAAGTCAGGAGTAGCTAGCTTGAGTGGTGGGAATATATTGGATTTAAAATGGTGGATTCAGCACACATCTAATTCTATTATTAATATTCTTAGATTAGAGCAGTTTAATAATAAATATTTTTTTCCTTTGAATTTTCCTTATGAAAGGTTTGTTTTTTTGAAGGACTTATTTAGTCTATTAACATTGCTTCCTGTTGTGATAATTCTTATTTCTTTGTGGCAAAAAAAGAAAAAGGAATATCAAAAAATGTATTGGTCTTTTTTTGCAGTCTTGGTATTTTTTGTGATGCTAATATCTAAGGTTCGATTTCCTTTTGAAAAGATTAATAATTTTTTGTTTCAACTCCCAGGATTAAACACACTTAGGGGTTATGAAAAATTGGCAATATTTACTCCGTTTATTTTAGCGGTATTGTTGCTTGTATTTTTCTTGCAAAGTAAGGGAAAGAGGCATTATAAGATAGTAGTCGTTGCTTTTTTGATAATTCTAATGACTCCCGCTCCATTTTTTGCGGGTAAGATTCAGCAAGACACAAGTTTCATTTTAGCTAATAAAAAGCATAAAGATTATCAAGGGGCAAAGTATAGTTTTTTGGTGGATATTCCAGATGAATATTATGAGATTCAGTCGTTGATTAATGACGACAAAGAGGATGTGAAGATTGCTTCCTTGCCATATAATGTGATTGGAAGTATCGGGTGGGTAAATTATCCGAAGTGGCAATTGCAAGGTGCTGATGTGACCCACTTGCTGTATGATAAAAAGGCAATTAGTCCTAATGGCTTCTATTTTAATCAATGGCTTTTCGCTAAGGATTTCAATGAGCTACCGGTCGATCCAGAATGGATGGCGGAATTGCTAGGTGTCTTTAATGTGAAATACATCATTTATCACAAGGATGTGAGTAAGCGTTTTCTGGATCAGTCCTTGGAAAAGATTGAGTATTTAGAGCGAGTAAGGGCTATCTCTAAAGTTCGTTCGAATGAGTATTTTGATCTATATGAATTGAATAGTAAGTATCGATTGCCGCAAGTGTTTGCTCATAAAGAAAATATTTCTCTAGGAAATGGTCCGTTGGGGATAATGAAGAATTTTGATGAAGTCAAGGAGATTCATAGTTCATTGAATTACAGGGAGGTAAACCCCAAGAAGTTCGTTATTGATTTTGAAGCTAGTGACGGAATGGGTTACGTATCTCTAAATGAACCATATGACTCTAATTGGAGAGCATATTTCGTGAGTGACAATTCAAAAGAGAGATTAAAAGGGGTGAAATCTTTAGGATATGCTAATGGGTGGAAATTAAAAGAGGATATGAGGAATGGTGAGATTGTGATTGAGTATTTTCCGATGAAAGTTTTTTATTGGGGAGCGTACTTGTCTTTATTTGGTTTTGTAGTAATATGTGTATATGTAATTTTATATCTCTATGGTAAAAGAAAAAGATAAAATAGTTGAGTTTTTGAAAAAAAATAAAGTTGATCTGACTTTTTTGTCTGGAGCAATTTTAGTAGGTATTTTTCTGGGATGGAATAATATGGAGGTTTTGATTTTCACTGTTTTTGTGGGAATCATACTGCGACCCGTATCGAGTCGTTATTTGGCAATTCCTGCTTTGTTTTTCTTGGTATTAGCTGTGTTTATGATGATACTCGGAAATGTGAAAAGGGCTGATGAATTTGCTATATATGTGTATTATTTTTTGATAATGGCTGTTGTAATGGGCGTGTATGAGATTAGAATGGAGGAAAAGAGAGTGAAAAATTAGCATTTTAAGTGGTTCTTTGATATAGTAAAGAAAAAGTTTTTTGAAAAAACATTCATAAAAGGAAGGTGATGTTATGAAGATTGCAGTAATTGGAACTGGATATGTTGGACTTGTGACTGGTGCATGTCTTTCTGATTTTGGTCACAATGTCATTTGTATTGATATTGATGAGGAGAAAATTGAAAGCCTTAAAAAGGGTGTGATTCCAATTTTTGAGCCAGGTCTGGACGATTTGGTGAAAAAGAATTATGGGAAGAAAACACTTAGTTTTTCAACTGATATTTCTGATGTTGAGGATGTTCAAGTTGTTTTTATTGCTGTAGGGACTCCAGATAGTAAGCGAGGGGATGGTTACGCTAACATGAGGTATGTCTATACAGCTGCTCGGCAGATTGCTGAAAATTTGGGCAATCACCACACTGTTATTGTGGATAAAAGCACTGTTCCAGTTGGAACGGGGGATCAGGTGAAGGAAATTGTGCGTGGCGCTAATCCCTCTGCTGATTTCAGTATTGTTTCCAATCCTGAGTTTTTGCGGGAAGGCGAAGCTGTTGGTGATTTTATGAAGCCGAATCGCGTTGTTATTGGTACGGATTCTAATGATGCCGTTTCCGTTATGAAAGAGGTTTATAGCGTTCTTTACACTAATGGAACCCATTTCGTTTTCACTGACATTCGAAGCGCAGAAGTTTGTAAGTATGGAGCTAATGCATTTTTGGCTACGAAGATAACTTTTGCTAACGAACTCGCAAATCTTTGTGAGGTGGTTAGTGCTAACGCTACGGATGTTTTGAGAGCAATGGGAATGGATAAAAGGATTGGGGACAAATTTTTGCACCCTGGACCAGGATATGGCGGATCTTGTTTTCCAAAGGACACTGTGGCACTTTTGAGTGTTGCTCAGGAGCATGGAGTTCCTCTTCGACTTGTTGAGGCCACTGTTGAAGCTAATAAAGCTCAGAAAGCAAGAATGATTATGAAGATTCGTAAGGCATTGGGAGGGTCTGAGAGAGGCAAAATAATTGCTATTCTGGGGCTTACATTTAAGCCAAAGACGGATGACATGCGTGATTCTGCTTCTTTGACTATCATGCCCGAATTGATCAATAAAGGAGCTTTGATTAGGGCGTATGATCCAGAAGGAGTAAATGAATGCAGGAAGATTCTTGAAGAGTCCCGGTCTTTGCAGTACGTTGAAGATGCTTATGGTGCTTGTGAGGGAACAGACGCCATAGTCCTTATGACGGAATGGAATGAATTTCGCGCATTGGACTTTGAAAAGATTAAGGGTCTTATGAATACTGGTAAACCGGTCTTCATTGATCTTCGAAATGTCTATGACCCTGAGGTGGTCAAGATTCATGGATTTAGATATGTAGGTGTCGGAAGAAGCTGAGCTGAGTGTTTTTCTATGAACAACAAAAAACAAAAGAGTTTTGCAAAATTGCAAAACTCTTTTTTGTATATTGAGATAGCGGATTAAGGATGGTGTAAATAGTTACTATTTCAAACGAAATCCCTCCTCTAACTCCTCCCCTTTGAAAAGGGGAGGAGGACCCGTTTCTTTTTTGATGGGTTTATTTTATTTTAATTTCTTTTATTACTTCTCCTGTGTCGGTGATGGCTCGGAGGGTAATTCCGTAGTTGGTGACTAGTACCTGCAGGAAATTTTTACCCGCGAGTGTATTTTTGTAGCGAGGGTCACTTCCTGAGGCGTTTCCGCTGAGAACATAGTGAATTCCATTTTCGATTTTGTGATCAAAAAGGTGTTCGTGGCCAGAAATGACCAAGTCAACGGAATGTTTTTGAAGAATCGAAATGAGTTGAGACCGTGCTGGTTCACTGCAACTCATGTCATGGCAATTGTTGGCAGACTTTCCAAAGAAAGTTACTGGGGGAACATGCATAAGTACGATTTTGTATCTTTTGTCTGTAGCGGCAAGGTCTTGGTCGAGCCAGTTGAGTTGCTCTTGTTCAAGAGAATGTTTTAGTGGATATTCATTGGAAAGTAGAACAAAATGAGTATTGTTGTGATCAAAAGATGCATAAAGTTTATCCCCCATTGCTTCTTCAGGAGTTTTATTGAAAAATATTTGACTCCAGTATGCAGCACATCTAGGGCCGCAATCAACATCGTGGTGACCTAGTGTAAAATAGTAGGGGATTTGTCCGAAGTATGAATCAATAACATGTTTAATGTTTTTAATCCTTCGATAGCCTTCGGATAGTGATACATATGAGATGGTGATGATGTCGCCTGTAAAAAATACCAGATCTGGTTGAAGCTCTCGCGCTTTATTGAATACGGAGAGTGCATCATTACTGAAGCCGTTAGAGTCTTTTTCTCTCTCAGTATCACCAATGACCACAAATGAAAATGATTCATTCACTACTGAAGCAGTAGCGGAATTTTGTCCTTCCGAGGAGGAGATGTTTTTTAACCCAAATGAAGCAGCAAGAAGAATTGGGAATAGTGCTATGGAAAAATAGGCTATTTTTTTCTTCATTTTATTTTTGAGTTTCTAATACTTTTTTAAAATATTCAATTGTTTTTTCTAAACCTTGTTCAAGTTTAATGTTCGGTTCCCAGTCTAATTTTTCTTTTGCAAGAGAGATGTTTGGTTTTCTTTGTTTAGGGTCGTCAGAAGGGAGGTCTTTGAATATGATTTTACTTTTGCTTTCTGGAAGCATCTCAAGAACTTTTTGAGCTAGTTCCTTGATAGTGAATTCATCTGGGTTTCCAAGGTTTACTGGTCCTGTAAAGTCTTCACTTTTCATCATCTTTGTCATTCCGTCGATGAGGTTATCGACATATTGGAAGCTCCTTGTTTGAGACCCATCTCCATAAATTGTAATGTCTTGATCCTGAAGTGCTTGGATGATGAAATTCGAAACAACTCTTCCGTCGTTAGGGTGCATATTTGGACCGTAGGTGTTGAAAATTCGTATTACCTTGATGTCTACATCATGTTCACGATTATAATCAAAGAAGAGCGTTTCAGCGCATCGTTTACCTTCGTCATAACAAGAGCGGATTCCGATTGGATTTACTTTCCCCCAGTAACTTTCTGGCTGCGGGTGAACTTCAGGGTCACCGTAGACTTCCGAAGTGGAGGCTTGCAGAATTCTTGCTCCAGTTCTTTTTGCGAGTCCGAGCATATTGAGAGCTCCAAAAACAGATGTTTTCATGGTATGTATTGGGTCGTGTTGGTAGTGAGGTGGGGAAGCTGGACAGGCAAGATTGTAGATTTGGTCTATTTCAATGTAGAGTGGCAGAGAAATGTCATGTCTGATTAATTCGAATTTTTTGTTGTTCAAAAGCTTCGCAACATTCTCCTTATTTCCTGTGAAGAAATTATCAAGACATAGAACCTCATGTCCTTCATTGAGAAGTCTTTCGCAAAGATGAGAGCCAACAAATCCTGCTCCTCCGGTAACTAGAATTTTCATATTGTTTTTATTTTTTTGATTATTATTTTTTTATTATACCATAATTAGAGTCGGGATGTGAGATAATAGTCATTTTTTTTGAAAGGAGCGATGTGTAATTAAATACCTATTTAAATAGGTATTTAAATGAGTATTTTTCAATAATACTAAAAATCGTCTCATCCTGAATTTGTTTCATGATGACAAGCGACGCTAGGCTGATGGTGATAAGTATTAGGTTTTAGCCTGTGTTTATCTGGGATTCATTTAATATCAGCTTCAGATTATAGTTAGTCACTGTGACCAAGTAAGGATGGATTCCGGATAGACTATTTTTCTAAAACTCATTCTTCGTTTTGAAAAAGATATCTTCCGGAATGACAAGATGGGATTATGTTTTTTTACTTATACACTCTCTATTATTTAAGATTAATAAAAAAACAGACCTCGTGTGGGCCTGTTTTCTATTTATTTAGTCTCAAGCTTCGTACCTCAAGTTGAAAAATATATCTTCCGGAATAACAAGCTAGGGTTATGTTTTTCTCATTTCTCAACTCTGGTAACTATCTCCCGATTCCTTTGTAGGTAATTTCTGTTTTATCGATTGCTTCTTTATCAAGGCAATTTTTTCCATCAACTATAACTTGAATATTGTGTTTTTCTAGAAGAGCAGGGTTAATTTCTGTGAATTCATCATGATTAGTGATGACAACAAGTGCGTCAGCTTTTTCAAGTGCCTCTTCGACTGACTTAACATCTGACATATCAGGGAAGAATGGATCAAAAACAAAAGTTTCTCCACCATGCTTTTTGATGTCATTGATGATTTCAAATGCAGGAGTTTCTCTCAGGTCGTCTACATTAGCTTTGTAAGAAAGGCCAAGTACTGCTACCTTTGTTCCATTAAGAGGCATCTTGATTTTGTTAAGAGCATCTTGCAAAAGTTCAACAGTGTATCCAGGCATTGAGTTATTGATAGCTCGAGCTGCTCTTAGGAATTTGTGATCAAATCCAGCTAATTTTGCTCTCTCGATTAGGTAATATGGGTCAACTGGAATGCAGTGACCTCCAACTCCGCAAGTTGGCCAGTGAGGCATAAATGCGAAAGGTTTTGTTGAAGCCCCTTTAATCACATCAACAACATCGATATCCATCTTGTCAAAAGATTTTGCAAGTTCGTTTACGAAAGCAATGTTGATGTCTCTAAACGAATTTTCAACAACTTTGGTGGCTTCTGCTTCACGAATTGATTTCATCGGACGAATGTCACCGTCAATGATTTTTTCATAGAACTCCGTAGACTTCTTTAGTCCTTCTTCCGTAAATGATCCAACTACACGAGGGATGTTGGTCACGTTCCAGACTTTGTCTCCTGGATTAATTCTTTCTGGACAATGAGATAGTTCATAATCTTTTCCAACCTCAAGTCCTTTTTCTTTGAATAACGGCTCAACAACCTCTTCACAAACTCCTGGGTTGATAGTTGATTCAACAACAACTAGCTGTCCTTTATTTAGGTTTTCAATAACAGTGTTAACGGCGCCTCTAACTGGACCTAGGTCAGGGTAGAATTTTTCATCAATTGGAGTGGGAACGCAGATTAAAACGATGTCTGATTTTTTGATTACGCTAGCATCAGAGCCAGCATTGATATTTACTTTTGGTAAATTTAGGTCCAAGAATTTTTCTTCAATTGGACTCTCTCCTTTGTTAATTTTTTCTATTTTTGATTCATCATTGTCTAATCCATAAACCTCATATCCTTTTAGAGCACATTGCACAGCTAAAGGTAGTCCAACATATCCTAGTCCAAGAACGCATACAGTTTCTTTTTTCATAAAACAATTCTTTAAATATTTATTTGTATAAATTACACAGGTAAATTATACAGTTGTTATTTCGTTTTCGCAAATAATTTTAATAGACCTCTCTAGAAATCTCGCATAGCCAAATCTAAAACGACAGAGGGGGAGGGGTTTTAGTGTCCGTCTCCATTTAATATATCTTCAGTAATTCTGTTTTGACAGGTTTCCTTAATCTTTTTATCTTCAATTTTTTCGCAGAGAGAAAAATCCATTTTCTTTACTGCCGTGTCTTTTAGGCAATAATCTCTTTTGAGTTTATCTAGATCGTCACAGACTTCCTTGGCTTCTGGTTCTAGGAGTGTTTCTGGTTGAGTGGTGGGTGCGAGTCCACAGACTTGTTTGCAATACTCAATGTCAGTTGTTTCTTCGAAATCTTTGCATTCACCATCGCAGTCTTGGTTGGTGATTTCGAGGTACTCAACTTTTTCTATGTCTTCATCTGAAGAATCTTCATCTTCGTCAAATGATTCGTCTTCTGAATCTTGTTTTTGAAATTTTTCTAGAAAGGATTCTTTTACTTCCTCGCCCTCGGTGGAGGGGGTAAAATACCTGTCTTTGATGACGGGGTACCCCCAGTACACGATGACTCCTAGGATTGCAATGTAGATAATGGCTAATAATTTAGTCCTCATAGTTTTAATATACTCTTAAGATGGTTATATCTGTGAAATAGTAACTTAGTATTCTAACCCAACTCCATCCATGATCTCTAGCAAGTGTCAGCGCTCCATTTGCTGATAATCCAACCATATGATTTCCTTCACTTGTTAGTTGAGAGGTTGTTTTTGTTGGATGCTGTCCATAAGGATCACTAACTGATTGACACCATGGGTAATTACTTGATCCCCATTTTGACTCAAAGCTTCTTGTTCTTCCGTCAGTCCAGGAGCTGTATGGAGTGATTGCAATTTTCTCTCTATACATAACTATATGTCCTTGAGTATCTCGAGCTGCTGCCTTGATTCTTGTGTGAGCGGTTTCCCAGTCGTATCCATAGTACAGTTGATTTCCAGGTGTGGCGTTAACTTTAAACCCTTCACTTGCATATTTAGTGCTAAATTTAATTTTCCAATACCCGTAAGTTCTAAATGAGGTAGTCATTACGCGATTATAGTCTTCATCTCCGGTTCCAGTGATTTCTCCCATTCCCCAAACATAGTGTTCGAGTGGAAGAGTATTGATTACCCAAATATCCTTAGAAGAGCTGTGATATTTCAACTGCATCTTGCCACGGTATTGATCAAATGATGAGGATGGGCGATAGGCATCAAATATTAAAGTGCTATTGTCTCCATCAACTGCATCAAAGTAGACAATTTGACTTGAAAGTGTTTCTGGAACGGAATTATATACTTTCAATCTTCCGTCGTGGTCGTAAGTTACTCTAGTAATTGTGTCAGCTGGGATTTGCGCAATCACGCCTCCAGCGTGATTTCTGACATTGTAAGATTTGTTAGCTTTAATCTTAAAAGGAGTGTCTTCTAGATCATTTCGAGAGTAAGACCAGAGTCCAACTGAAATTTCTGGTCCAAGTAGTCCGCCGCCAAGATTTGCTTCTCCTAGTGTTGCGACTGTATTTCCATCAAGATAGTCTTCGTAGCGATTGTGACCTCGACGATATTTCGCCGCTCCATATTTCTTGTATTTATTTTTCTTGTATTTCTTGTATTTACTATACTTGGCGTATTTTTTTAAAGGAACATACCTACTTTTATATTTTTTGTAGCGCTTATAGTCGTCATAGTATTGTGCGTATTGAGGATATTTAGAACGATTTTTCTTGTATTTCTTGTATTTTGTGTAATGACTTTTGTATTTTCTTTTTTCTCCCGAGTTTTTAAATCCGTATTTGTCTTTATATTTCTTATATTCTGTATAGTTCTTATATTTTCGGTATTTCAAGTATTGCTCGTATTTTGTGTAGTAATCTAGGTCAGTAGTAATCTCACTAGTATCTGTGTCAGCAGAAAAAGAAATATCTGGAATCACAAAAGAAGTCAGAATGAAAATGCTGAGTATTATACTGAAGATTATTTTATTTTTTTGTTTATTTTTATATATCATTTAGTCACTTTATTTAATTGCAATCTAGTAGACTTCTCCAAAAATCCTTTTTACTACAACTTCTTATTTCTTGCTACAACTTCGTCAAATTTCATAAAATACCTTTCAACGTATCTATAGTACGAAGTCAAGATATTTTACTCACTTTCCTTGTCTCGCTAAGAAATAAAAAGTTTCGCAAAAAAAGAGGTTTCCGAAGGAGTCTATTTATAATAATACCTTTTTTTAGCACTACTGACAAATGAAAATGAGGGATTGAAAATACTCATTTTGCTTGATATTTTTAGCTTAATATGCTAATGTATTGAGAAGTCAATTTCTTTGTGATGACTTTGTTGAAGTCGTTCTTTGCTAAAATCAGGAGGTTAAAATGAAAGAATTATTGAGTAATCCCAATTTTTACGCCGTGATTATTATTTTAGGCGTCAGTATTGCTTGGTTTATGGGAAAAAGTTGGATTCCTGAATTTATTGAGGGATACCGACAAGAAAAGAGAGAAGTGGATAAATTTCGTAAAATTAAGGAGCGAAATCGCTTAATCTTTTCGGAAAATGAGCGGGTTATTAAATTTTCAACTAAATCAAAATACGGATCAGAAGTTTTTGATGATATGACTAAAAATCCAGGAGATATTGTTAGCCTTCCCGAAAAAGGGAAGATGCTCATGGTTAATCGAACCCTATATAGTGTTGCATTTGTTCCTTTGGAAGATAAGGAGAAATACGGATTTTGAACTATTTCTTAATTTTTATCAAGAGGTGCGGAAGCTATTTGACTAGTTTTTAAGGAGGCAAGGATGATTAGAGAATTATTATATAATCCTGAATTTTGGAGGCAAGTTATTATTCCATTGGGAATAGCAGTGGTTGCCATTGGTGCGCTAGTTTTACTGGTGATAACATGGATTCAGAAGAGAGCTGAAAACAAGATAGAGGAATCGATACCTTTTATGGATCGAAGTGGCATACGTGTAGCCAATCTAAAGGCGCTCAAGGAAAAGCATGACAGAAAAACAGGTAAGATTGGCAAGCGAATGGTGCAAGGTGACTGACACTCAATGACTATCTTCAGGGTAAATAAAAAGATATAACCAGGCATATAATATATGACCTGGTTTTTTATTTCTAACCATTGACAAATTGGATTATTTCTGCTATAATTAACAATTAAAATAGAAATAGTTTTTTTAGAGAAAAGATAGATATTGCGGGAGGTAAAATGAGGGATGTGATTGTTTTTCATACGAGGTATGGAGATAAGACAGACATGGCTGGTAAGGTTTATCAGGGTTCTCACAGGGATGAGCTTTCCGATATCATGGGAGGAGAAGTTGGTTTCGGGTTTTTAAATCTTTCAGAGAACTGGAGAAAAAATCCTCGTGGGATCACTCAGATCTTGATACCTGAGGGAACTCGTTGTGTGGTTTCCCTTAATGGGGAAGATGTTCCGAGATTAAGCACGGTATGTTGCTCTTTTGAGGAGCAGTTCACTGGAAATAGTTCATCAGATGTCAGAGACAGGGTTGGTAGTGTCGATTTTTTCACCGGGAAGGTGAATGGCACGTATTTCGTATGCGGCAATAAAAGGGAGTGGAGTCTCAACATTGCTTACGCGATGGGTCCCATTGAGGAGCTTAAATCTCTTTTTGAAAAATATGATGGACTGATGGGTGAACTAGTCTTCCGTACCGATGGAGTGCGGTTTGGTAAAATGTTAGTCGATATTGAGTAGAAAGGAGGAGTAGGATATAGCCAGGCATATATTATATGACCTGGTTTTTTTATTTGCCATAATAAAACGGGCTTGATAAATAATACTTTTTTTAAATAAAACAAAAAACTCCCAATAAAGGGAGTTTTTAATTTGGAGGTAGAGTAGACTTAAGCTGCTACCTTTGACATAGTTTTAATACATTTTGTGCAAACCTTTGTCTTTTTTCCGTCAATTTTCTTAGTTTGAATATTAACTTTAAATTTTCTCTTTGTAGCGATGTTTGAGTGACTTCTTGAATGACCTGATTGAGTTCCTCTACCGCAAATAGTACAATTTCTACTCATTTTTTTTATGGTATATTGGCTTTCCAAAAACATAAAATTGTTAGCAAAAAAGCTTAACAATCGCTTTTGGTTCCATGGATTATATTAATTTTGAATTCTTGCTTAATTACAGATTATAATCTATCATATTAGTAAGAATTTGACAACCCCTTTGATGGTTGAATATTCATACTGTCTAATTATATAATAAAAAAAAGTTTTATGGAAGTGGAATTTGTTTTGATAATATTTCAGGTGATGGTTTTGATAATGTCTATTGTTATTCATGAAGTCTCTCATGGTTTGGCGGCTCTTTGGCTGGGTGACTCAACTGCAAAATATGCTGGTCGACTAACATTGAATCCAGTAAAGCATCTTGAGCTTTGGGGCTCATTTATTGTTCCGTTAGTGATGATGTTTACGGTGGGATTTGGTTTTGGTTGGGCAAAGCCAGTGCCATATAATCCATACAATTTAAGAGACCAAAAGAATGGTCCAGCTTTAGTGGGTTTTGCGGGACCGTTGTCAAATATTATTGTTGCGTTATTTTTTGGCCTTTGTGCAAGATTTATTCCATTGAATCAAATGGTAAAGTTTGACGTTGCTAGTAATGTTTTTAGTTTCAGCGATCTGTCAGTGATATTTTCTGGGTCACTGGCTGCAATATTATTCTGGCTATGTTTGATAATTGTGACGATTAATGTATTTTTGGCATTTTTTAACTTAATTCCAATTCCTCCTTTGGATGGATCTAAGTTGCTATTTTCATTTATGCCTTTAAAAACTGAGACAAAAATAATGCTGGAGCAATTTGGTTTTATGATTCTGATTGCATTTATGATTCTTTTTTCAGGACCATTGGGTGCATTTTTGTTGAAAGTTCTGTCATTATTTATGCAGTATGTTGTAGGGTTATAATTTTTTATCTTTAAGTTTTATGAAAAAAGAAATTTCAATAGTAGTTCCGTTGTTTAACGAAGAGGATAATGTTTTGGGTTTGCACAATAAAATACTGGATGCTTGTCAAAAGACTGGAAAAAGTTTTGAAATTGTTTTTGTTGATGATGGTTCGACTGATAAAACTTATGATCAATGCTTAAAATTGAAGCCTTTAAAATTAATAAGATTTAGAAGGAATTTTGGGCAAACTGCTGCTTTTGATGCCGGGATAAAATCTTCAATTGGGGAGGTGGTTGTGACGATGGATGGCGATTTGCAAAATGACCCTGATGACATATCGTTACTTCTTGAAAAAATAGAAGAAGGGTTTGATGTTGTCTCTGGGTGGAGATGGGAGAGGAAAGACCCTTTGAGCAAGAAAATATTTTCTCGTGGAGCAGATAAGCTCAGAAAGATATTCATGGAAGATAGTATTCATGATAGTGGGTGTAGCTTGAAGGCGTATAAAAGTGAATGCTTTGATGACTTGGATTTGTACGGAGAGATGCATAGGTTTATTCCTGCGCTATTGGAGATGCAGGGATTTAGTGTTGCTGAAGTGAAGGTTTCGCATCATCCAAGAATCTATGGGGTTAGTAAATATAACTGGAAGAGAGCTATGAAGGGATTGGTAGATATGATAGCTATTTGGTTTTGGAGGAAGTTTGCTAATAGACCACTACATCTTTTTGGTGCAACTGGCGTGATACTATCATTTTTAGGGGGAGCAATTTTGATTTGGATGTTTGTGGAGAGATTTTTCTTGCAAGTTCCTATTCAAGGCAGAATTTGGCCACTTGTTGGTGTCCTATTATTTTTAGTAGGAATTCAGCTTTTTATCTCAGGGCTTTTGGCGGATATTCTAATTAAGAGTTACTACAATATAAAAAAAACCAAAAACTATTCCGTGAAAGAGGTTGTTGAAAAATAGGGAATATTGTTTTAGAGCTCATTGTACTGAAATTCCTAGTATTTTGGTGATGGCGTTTTTTTGACACTCTGCTTTTATTTGAGTATTATTATAGGTAAGAACTTAGAGTCTTTATATTTTTACTGCAAGATTGAAATTTTGGCTACAAAGTATTTGGATTTCAATTAGGTTATCTTCAGTAGCTTTTCTCATTCTCATATTTTTCGCAACGAAAAAGGGATTGCGAGTAAGCTTTTATATGTTATTTATTTTTTAAGAATATCTTTGGTTACTAAGATATATTTTTTTATGTTTAATAGTAGGAATTTGTACAGAAATTTGACCGGAAAGATTTTTGGTCGTTTTTCTAAGGATATCGGAATTGATTTGGGTACTGCTAATACGCTAGTGTATGTTAGCGGTAAAGGGATTGTTATTAATGAGCCGTCTGTTGTGGCGATTAACAAGAGAACGGGGCAGGTTTTAGCTATTGGAAAGGAGGCTAAGAAGATGGTAGGAAAGACACCTGGGCATATTGTAGCTACTCGTCCATTGGTTGATGGAGTTGTAAGTGACTTTGAGGTTACTGCTCAAATGTTGAAATATTTTATTAATAAGGTGCATAGAGAATCTTTCTCTATTTTGCCTCGTCCAAGAGTGTTGGTTGGAATTCCTTCAGGTGTTACAGAAGTTGAGAAGAGAGCTGTAATTGATGCAACTATGAGTGCTGGAGCAAGGGAAGCTTATGTTATTGATGAGCCTATGGCTGCGGCTATTGGAGCACGACTTCCAGTGACAAACGCTGCTGGAAATATGATTGTGGATATTGGAGGAGGAACTTCTGAAATTGCTGTGATTTCATTGGGAGGAGTTGTGGCTGCAAAAAGCTTGAGAATAGCTGGTGACGAAATGAATGAGGATATTGTGAGATATTGCCGTGATGAATTCAATTTACTTATTGGAGAAAAAACAGCAGAAGAGACAAAAATTGCAATTGGAAGTGCACATCCTTTGAAAAAAAGCATCACAATGAAAGTTAGGGGAAGAGATTTGGTGAGTGGATTACCTAAGGAGATTACTGTGAGTGATGAAGATATTCGCGAGGCTATTTCTCGTTCAATTAGAATTATAATAAACAGCGTAAAAACTATTATAGAAGAAACTCCACCTGAACTAATCTCTGATATTATGCAGAGAGGAATAATCTTGGCGGGTGGAGGAAGCTTGATTAAAGGGCTAGATAAAGCTATTGCAAATCAAACTGACATGCCAGTAAGAATGATGGAAGACCCTCTTACAGCAGTTGCTAGGGGGACAGGAATTGTTCTTGATGATTTGGTTAATCTGAAAGAAGTTTTAATCGATAGTCAGTATAATGAAAAGCCTTTTAAATAGAGCAACGATATGTCAGAAAGCTTTTTTAGTAAAAAGATATTTAGAGTTATTGTTATTGTATTTGTATTTGGATTGCTAGTCATATGGAATCCAAGCAATTTTTTTAGTGGGGTACGTTCTTCTGTGTTTGGCGTGACATATTTTATTAGCAGGATTTTTCAAGTTTCAGCTGAGAAGTTTTCTGGTGCTACTTCTACCATTACCTCAATCGGAGATTTGAAGGAAAAAAATGTAGAATTGTCACAGGAAAATCTTTCACTAAAAGCGGAGAATGTTAGGTTGAAAAATAAAGAAAAAGAAAATGAATTTTTAAGAGATCAGTTAAAACTCTTGCCGTTGAGTAGATTTGATCTGGAATCAGCTCAAATTACTGGAAGAGGTACAGAGGGTCTAAATGACTGGATTGTTGTTGATAAGGGTAGCGAATATGGAATTCAAGAAGATATGCCTGTTGTTATTTCTGACAGTGTGTTGGTTGGAAGAGTTGCGGAGGTTCTTCCTAAGAATTCAAAAATATCATTCATTACTAACGCTACGAGCACAGTAAACGCGATAACAGTAGATACAGATGCTAAGGGTGTTATCAGGGGGGAATATGGATTGGGATTGGTTTTAGATATGGTGCTGCAAACAAGCAATTTAAAGATCGGCGACACCGTGACTACATCTGAAATAGGGAGTATTCCTGAGGGATTTTTAATAGGAACAATAAAGGAAGTTCGACCGTCTAGTGACCACCTGTTTCAACAGGCTGTTGTTGCGTCACCAGTTGATTTTTCTAGTTTGGACATTGTCTTTATAGTTAAATAGGGAGTGTATTATGTTGGTATATTTTTTGAAATTATTTGCAGTTGTTGTATTGGTTCTCTTTCAATACTCTTTTTTGAATCATGCTTTTGCTGGATATAATGTTCCGAGTATCATCCTGACTGCTGTCGTAGTGTATGTTGTTAATAATGATTTCAATAAAAGCTGGCCCTGGGTAATTTTTATAGGAGTACTAGCGGACATTTTTTCTTTTTCTGTTATTGGCAAGAATGTTATTATTTTTATTATTGCTGCATATCTAACTAGCTTTCTCTCAAGAGGGTTTTTGCTGAGTCAAAATGAGAAGAGGGTTGGAGTTGTATTTTTTTTACTGTTTGTCATAACTGTTTTTTATAATTTTTCTAATATTATTTGGGGTGATGAATTTTCTTTGATGAATATCATTCATTTAAGGAGTTATTTTTGGGTCTTTTTAAGGATAATATTTCTCCAAACATGTTTTAATTTATTAGTATTTTATATTATTAATAGTTTTTTAGAAAAGATTGATAGGAATATTCTTTTTCATAATAAATCTAGTTTTTAATTTTTTGAATAATGCTTTTTGAAAGAAATAAATATTTTGTAAAAAGAAGAGATCGAGGATTTGAAGTTGAAGAATCCTTACTTAGTAGCGAAGAGGATTGCGGAAGAATCGAATATCCATTTAATAATAAGTTATTAAGTGTTTTTTGGTATATTTCAGTACTGATGGTTTTTGTTATGGTTTCTAGGATTTTTTATCTCACTATAGTACAGGGTACTCATTATGATAACTTGGCTTCAAGTAATAAAACAAGAAACGTGGTAATCAAGGCTCCTCGAGGAAATATCTATGACAGATTTGGAAAACCGCTCGTCTATAATATTCCGAGTTTAGATTTGGTTATTATTCCAAGTGACCTGAGTGACAGCGAAGAAGATAGGTCAAAAATGTTAAGGGAGTTGGTAAAAATATTTAACACATCAGAGGATGAATTTAGGGATGTTATTTTTTCAATAAAAAGCAAGACAGCAAAACCAGTGCTATTAAAGGGAAATATTACTCAGGATAATGCGCTAAGAGTAGCTGAGATTCTGTCAAAATTCCCAGGACTTTTTATTGAAAAGACAGCTATCAGAAGTTATGTGGATAGCGTTATCTTTTCACATATATTAGGTTATGAAGGTAAAATTAAACCAGAAGAGCTGAAGACAAGAGATAATTATTTGTTAACAGATTCAATTGGAAAGCAGGGAATTGAAAAATATTATGAAAAGTATTTGCGAGGTGAGTATGGAGCGAGGAAGATAGAGGTTGATTCGCTGGGTAGAGCCAAGAGGGAATTAGAAATGGTCCCTCCTGCACCAGGTAGCGATATATTTTTAAATATTGATGCTGAGCTTCAAAAAAAATTGTTTGACAGTATAACATCGACCTTAGAAAAGGAGGATTTGAAAGTTGCTTCTGGAATCGCAATGAATCCAAATAACGGAGAGATTTTAGCTTTGGTGAGTGTGCCTAGTTTTGATAATAATCTTTTTTCTGGAGGAATATCTCAGAAAGATTATAGTAGCATTATAAACAATTCTTTGCGCCCGATGTTTAATAGAGTAGTTTCAGGGGAGTATCCGCCAGGATCAACAATAAAGCCTTTAATAGCAGCAGCAGCACTTTCAGAAGGTGTTATAGACGAGCACACTCAAATTGAGAGTAGAGGTGGGATTCAAGTTGGAAGTTATTTCTTTGGTGACTGGAAAGTTCATGGCATGACTGATATGAGAAGAGCTATTGCTGTTTCTAGTGATGTTTATTTTTACTCAATTGGCGGTGGATATGGTAATATTAAAGGACTGGGCATGAGTAGGATGAAAAAGTATGAGGAAATGTTTGGATTAGGTCAGTTAACTAATGTGGATCTTCCTAATGAAGAGGAAGGTTTTATTCCTGATAAAGAGTGGAAGATGAGAGTGATTGGTGAGAAATGGTATCAGGGAAATAGTTACCATGCTTCAATTGGGCAAGGCTATGTGACCACAACACCACTTCAGCTGGCAGTATATACCTCGGCTATTGCAAACAATGGTGTGCTGTATCAGCCTCGAGTAGTTTCTCAGATTAAGACTAAGGATGGTGTTGTGAATAATAAGCCAAAGATTGTCAAAAAGAATATTATTGACAAGGATATATTGAAGGTGGTACAAGAAGGTATGCGTATGACTGTTACTGATGGAACCGCAATGTCATTGAATGGTATGAATATTAAGGTTGCTGGAAAAACAGGAACGGCTCAGTATGGTGGGGGAGATAAAACTCATGGGTGGTTTGTTTCTTACGCGCCATATGAGAATCCAGAGATTGCTATGGTTGTGTTAGTTGAAGGACAAACTGATAACACGTACAATGCTGTTCCGATTACAAATGAGGTTTATGATTGGTATTTTAATCAAAGAAATAATTAAAAAATATTTATGGATATTAAAAAAAAACTAAAGATTTTTAAGGATGAGTTTGATGTGATATTGAAAGCTTTTTTGGATAAAAGAGTTGATGAGGTGAGTGAGCAAGACCAGTTGGTTATAGGTGTATTGAAGCACGTGAATAAAATAACTCTTTCTGGAGGAAAAAGATTGCGACCAGCTCTTATGTATTATGGCTATTTGGCAGCAGGAGGGTCAAAAGATGAAAAAATAATGAAGGCAGTAATAAGTATAGAGCTTCTTCAATCTTTTCTATTAATTCATGATGACATTATTGATAGAGATGATAAGAGACATGGAGTTACAACGACTCACGTGAAGTATGCTGAATTAGGAAGAAAGATTAATTTGAAAAAAGATCATCAACATTTCGGAAATTCAATAGCTATAATTGCAGGAGATATGTTGCATGCAATGGCAAGTATGGCTTTGTATAATTCTGGCTTTAGTGCCGAATTGATTTTGAAGGCATTAAATAATTTGCAGTCAATTGTTGCTGTTACTATTGTTGGTGAAGCTCAAGATGTTCACATTGAATACAGAGGAAAGGCTACTGAAGAAGAAGTAATAGAGGTCTATAGGAACAAAACCGCTAAATATACAATAGAAGGACCTCTGCACACAGGGGCTATTTTAGCAGGAGGCGATAGCGAATTATTGAAGGGATTTACTGAGTTGGCTATACCATTGGGGATTGCATTTCAAATTCAGGATGATATTCTAGGTGTTTTTGGTTCAGAGAAGAAAATAGGGAAACCGTTAGGCTCTGATATTGAAGAAGGAAAGCAAACGATATTAGTGGTAAAAGCTTTGGAATTAGGGAACAGTGAACAAAGAAAAATCGTAAGTAACTTACTGGGCAAGAAGAATCTTTCTGTTGATGAAATTGAGCGATTTAAACTAGCCATCAATGAGAGTGGAGCGCTGGAATACTCAAAGAATCTAGCGGAGAAATATATATTAGAAGGTAAAAAAGAAGTTGAAAAGCTTGAGATACCAAAAGAGCCTAATGATTTCTTGATAGGTATTGCGGATTATATGGCCAATAGAGAGTTATAGAGGGGGTTTGAGACAGATACTTGAAAAATAGAAATAAAGTGTAATTATTTACCTTAAAACTATGATAAACAGAAAGAGAACAAAAAAAATAAAAGTAGGGGATGTGTATGTTGGAGGAGATGCGCCAATCTCAATTCAATCCATGTGTAACACTGATACTCGCGACGTTGATGCTACTGTGAGTCAAATTAGAGAGCTTACTCAGGCTGGATGTGAGATTATACGTGTGGCTATTCCTGATATGGAAGCCGCAAAAGCTATTGGTGAAATTAAAAGGCAGATTAATATTCCGTTAGTGGCAGATATTCATTTTTCTGCTGATTTTGCTATGGAGGTAATTCGTCAAGGAATTGATAAATTGAGAATAAATCCTGGAAATATTGGAAATGAAGAAAAAGTAGCAATGCTTGTGAGGGAGTGTCAAAAGAAAAGTATTCCAATTCGTATTGGAGTTAACGCTGGTTCATTGGAGAAAGATATTCTTGAGAAATATGAAGGGGTAGTTACTGCAGAAGGTATGGTGGATAGTGCGATGCGTCATATTGAGATTTTGGAAAAATATAATTTTAAAGACATTGCTGTCTCTCTTAAGGCTTCTGATATTGAAAGAACTGTTGAAGCTTATCGACTTTTGTCTGAGAAGGTTGATTATCCTTTGCACATTGGAGTTACTGAAGCAGGAACTTCCTTTCGGGGGACAATAGTATCTTCTGTTGGATTAGGGATTCTCTTGTATGAGGGAATTGGTGATACGATGAGGGTTTCTTTGACTGCAAATCCTGTGGAGGAAATTGCAGTTGCTGAGGAGATACTTAAGTCATTGGGGCTTAGAAAGACTGGAATTTCTGTGACAAGTTGCCCTACCTGTGGAAGAACTGAAATTAATATTATCAGTCTCGCAAACAAAGTTGAGGAAGCGGTCAAAGTAATTGATAAGGATATAAAGGTGGCAGTGATGGGATGTGTTGTGAATGGTCCTGGTGAAGCTAAGGAGGCTGATTTAGCTATTGTTGGTGGAAAAGATGTGGGGCTTATTATGAAAAAGGGCGAGCTTGTAAAAAAGGTCGATGAGAAGGATTTACTTGAAGAATTTTTAAAAGAGATTGAAAAGTTTTAAAAGAATAAAAACACGCTGATGATTGGGTTCAAATAGAATGTTTTTTTATTGACATATTTTTTGATTATTGGTAATGTGGGTTCGTTGGTAATGTTAAGGTGATAAGAATTGAATGAGGAGGTAATGTGAAAAAAAATATTCTTAATGGTGTTGGGTTATTGTTAGTTTCAGCAGCAGGAAGGGTAGCTATTATTCGTGAGCTTATTCCTAAACCCAAAATTAAAAAAGAAGCTGGAATGCTCGCTTTTCCTATGGAAACAGTGAAAAAAGGTGAGAGCGATGAGGATGCTCTGAAAAGATTGGTATTTGAGGAACTAGGATTGGATGCGGAATCAATCTCGCATTTCTGCAAGTTCAAAGATCCTTATGTTGAGCATAGTGTGAGCGTTACTATGTTTTATGCTTTGTTTATGGAAGAGGGAGAGCCTGTATTATGTCCAAGAGATTCTGATATTGAATTTGAAGGATGGATGCATCTTAATAAGTTATTGGAGAAGAATCATTTAAGGAGAGAGGTTGTTCCAATCGTGAATATTTTTAATAATATGGATTTCGTGAGATGTTGTCGCGACAGAAAAAAACTCAAGGATTATAATCCAATGAACTGTTCTGCGTAGAGAGATTATTAGTAAATGCATATAAGGTCTGAGTCAATGCACTTAGTCCTTATTTTATTTTTATAGAAGTTTTTAAGTTCAATTTATTGTTGAAAACCTTAGAATAGTTTTCTCCTTTAAGTCCGTTAAAAATAATGATTTCTTCTAATGAATTATTTTTATTAACAGCTTTTTTAAACGCTGAGACTTTTCCAAAAAGACCCCCAGTTACATCAGTGCTGTGTGACTCGCTTAAATCAATTTTTTTACTAGAAAATATTTCTTCAAAAGTTACTTTTTCGATTAGTTTTGCATCCTTGTGGATATGAGGGTCTTTTTCGAATATTCCACCGATATCAGAAGCAAAGAATATTTTTTTAATATTTAATTTTTCTGATAAATGTGCAGCAATAGTATCTCCAGAACATACTGACATATCTAGCTTTTCATCGAAAACCATATCCCCGTAAAGCATAGGAATGCAATTATTCTTCAGGGAAGTCTTCACTGTGTCTAAGTTGAATTTTTTTATGGACTTATTATTTTGTATGATTACAGAGGATGTGTGAATTGGTGAGATATTAATATGATTATTAATAAATGACTGAAAGATCATAAAATTAAGATCCTGTATTCCAGCTCGGACTTTCAGTGCCCCGTGCCATTTTTCCAAATTACCGTTAACTCCATCAGCAAGGTTGTATTTTTTGGCAAGTCTATGCCCAACAGATCCTGCTCCATGAATAAGTATAAGTTGAACATCCTTGTGTTTGGAAGTGATTTTATTAATATTTTCTGCAATCGATAATATGAGAGAATGTCGTATGTGAATTCCCCTTGCATCTTTTTTGGTCAGAACGCTTCCTCCGATTTTTATTATATAAAGATTGTCCATAAAATATTATCATTTAATGTTAGCAGTTAAACTTTAAAGGATTAATATGACTTTGTCTATACTTCGAGGAATTGACTTTAATTGAAATAGTTGTTATTTTAATTTTATAAACAAATTGTTCTTTTTTATTTCTTGTTGTGGAGGGGGAATAATAGATGCATATCGATATTGAGAGAGTAAAGGATCTGGAAATTATTGTCGGTAGGATTAAAAGACTGTCTGACTGTGTTAGTATAGCTGAAGAGGCTGATTTGGTTCAAGACGAGAGGCTATGGATGAAGGTGAGATTGGAGAAGAAGTTTCCTTTATTGTGCGAAGAGAAATGTGACTCGTGCATAAGATCATATGATTGAAGAGGCGAGATATGAAAACGAATGCTTTTAACGTAGCTTGTGTTGAGAAAATTATTGCTGATAGTATCGGGGCGATAAATAATCATTATAGCTCAGTGGTTCCTTCGGATGTTTATGAAAAGTTTAGATACTTTTTGAACATAGTAACAGAGGAGATCATTGATCAGCTACAGTATGAGGAAAAAATGGAAGGAGAGGTTGCTCTGTTATTGATTAAAGGAGATTTCTCTAAGTTTATTGGTAATTTTCTTCTGAGAGAGGAAGTGGCTGACACCTGCAATGAGTTAAGCGAATGGTTATCGAAGGGGTGGAGATGAATATGTATAAGGTATTAATAATAATATTATTAATACCTTTTTTGTTTTCTATATTGGTGATATAATATCACTGTTGATAGTTGGGATTTAAGAAGATGGGAAGTAATAATTTTAAAATAAAATGGAAAATAAAAATAATTTCTCACCACTTGCAAGTAGAATGAGACCAATTACTCTTGATGAGTTTTTTGGGCAGGAAAAGTTGGTGGGGAAGAATTCATACTTAAGAAAGGCAATTGAAAATGATAATGTATTTTCAATGATTTTTTGGGGTCCTCCAGGGACAGGAAAGACAACATTGGCTTCTGTAATTGCTAATGAAACTAATTCTGAGTTTATTGAGCTTAGTGCAGTGGACAGTGGCGTGAAGAGATTAAGAGAAGTTGTTGCTATTGCAGAAACTAATAGTCGAATGGGGATGAAAACAATATTATTCATTGACGAGATTCATAGATGGAATAAGGCTCAGCAAGACAGGTTACTGCCCCATGTTGAAAGAGGGGGGATTGTGTTGATTGGAGCTACAACAGAAAATCCAAGTTTTGAGGTCAATTCCGCGCTTCTCTCAAGGGCAAGGGTTTTTGTTTTGAATAATCTTAAAGAAGATGATATCGTAAATATGCTTAAAAATGCCCTTAAAAATGAAAGAGGGCTAGGTGATCAAAAAATAAAAGTAAGTAAGAAGAATTTAGATATAATAGCAGGGTTGGCAAATGGAGATGCTAGGATCGCGCTTAATGCTTTGGAAATTTGCGCTAGTCAGGGAGATGAAATCACAGAAGATATTATTGCACAGGTTTTTCAAAAAAGCAGTCTTGTTTATGATAAAAATGGTCAGGAGCATTTCGATGTTATTTCTGCTCTGCATAAGTCGATGCGAGGAGGAAATGCTGATGCTGCAACTTATTGGACAATGAGAATGCTTGAGGGTGGAGAGGACCCAATTTATCTTGCTAGGAGATTTGTGAGATTTGCATCTGAGGATATTGGGTTAGCGAATAATACAGCTTTGCTTTTGGCGAACTCAGTTTTCGAAGCTTGTCAAAAGTTGGGGATGCCTGAGTGTGGAGTGCATTTAGTGCATTGTGCGATATATCTTTCAAAATCACCGAAAGACATCACCGCTTATGAGGCGCATAACAAGGCACAGGTGGATGTGAAGAAACTTGGTAATCTTCCAGTACCGCTTCATATTAGAAATGCACCTACGAAGCTTATGAAGGATTTAGGTTATAGCAAGGGATATAAATATACACCAAAAGAAGATAGCTCTGATCAAGAGTATCTTCCAGATAGACTGAGAGGCAAAAAGTATTGCTAATGTATACTTATATTTTAGCTATGATTTTTTTTACATCTTCAAGTGTATTTATTTTCACTGCCTCTTTTCTTAGTGCGGAGGCGTTGGGCCTTCCTTTGAGGTAGGCGGCAAGATGGGTGCGGAAAGTCATCATGCTTTTTTCGCCGTAATGTTTTAGAACTAAGTTGGCATGCTTAAGAATTGTTTCTTTGATTTTATCTAATCCAGGCTCTTCGTGAGTCTGATTTTTGATTTGCCAAAAAATCCATGGTTTTCCAATTGCGGCTTGACCAATCATTAAATGATCACATTCAGTTTTTTTTTGGTAGAAATTAGCATCTTCAAAAGTTTTAATACCGCCGTTATATGTGATGGGAATAGTTAATGTGTCTGTAAGTTTTTTTACAATCTCCCAATGTGGGGTTTCGTGAAACATTCCCTTAAGGGTTCTGGCATGTACAATTAGTTCGTTAATTCCAGCTTTTTCAAGCTTAGGTGCAAATTCCAAGATTTCTTCTTGATTTTTGAGTCCTACTCTGGTTTTGAGTGACAGCGGGAGAGTCGTTTCTTTTTTGATAGCTTTAATGATTTCAAGTACTTCAGGAATCTTACCCATTTGAATTGCTCCATATCCAGCTTTTTGAGCTTTTTTCACAGGACAGCCAAGGTTGATGTTAATTCCAGTTGGTTTTATTTTTTCTTCAATTATTTTTGCGGCTTTAGCCATTGATTCAGGGTCGCATCCGAAAAGTTGAACCCAATAGTTTTTTTCTTTTTCTCCAAATTTTTCAGAAAGCTCAAGTGACTTGTTGTTTTCGATGGGTTGCCTGACTAGTCCTTCAGAGCTCACCATTTCACTCCAAGTGACGTCGACGCCCCAGTCCTGACAAATTTCTCGAAACGCTTTGTCAGTCAGTCCTGCCATCGGCGCTAATGATAAGATTAGATCGTTTGATTTTTTATTCATAAAAATAATTATAATAAGTCTAGTTTATGTCTTTTTTAATTATTAAACAAAAGTTGTTTAAAATCAATAATAACATTGCTTTTATATGAGTATTATGGTATAAGAAGTGCAGTACTTTAACTAATGTAAATAGGAGGATCTTAAATGCTTGGAAGAAGGACTGAGATTTCCAAAGAAGAAGTGATTAGACTTCTTATTATGGAGACTAATCAATGGGGCAGGGGAAACGGTTTTAATGCAGATTCTGTGATTGAGAAAAAGCTTGTGAGTTGATTGGTCAATGCTGTAAGGGCGGGGTTGATACGTGAATACGAAGTTGAGAAGTTTAATTCATTAGTGGAAACTTGCTTTCCAGATAGTAAGACCGTTTTCAGTGAAGAAGTAGGCGAAATTCTTTCTGGGGTTAAAGTAAGATTTAAGAGGGATATTGTTATTGTTAAGTGCGATAGCGCAAATACTCTTAATGCAGAAACAGAAGAGGAATGTTTATGGATAGTAAATACTAAGAGTGGTAGTAGTGGGTGTGAAGCATTGACTTATGATTGCTCAGAAGTAGGTCTTTGGGACTGTGAAATGGAAGAAGTCCGACCTGCTACTGAAGAAGAAATTCGGGTATTTATTACGGATGAATTTTTGAGAAAGATTCAGGAAAGTGAAGTGTGTGTAATTTTGTAGTAATGTGATGCTTGGAGAATTGAAATGTCTGTAGCTGTGCGAGGGAGATGAATCTGGATGATTGAAATAGATTCAATTGAAAAGGCGTGGGTTATTTTATCAATGAAACATGGTTTAGTGCGAACTGAGCCGGAAATTAAGGCGGAGGTTCTTAGCAATTTTCATGTTAATCTTTCCATGAAGATGTTTAAGTGCATAATTGATGAGCTCGAGACAGCTCTTGTTATTAAGAGCTTGACTACAAAGTCACATAAAGATCTGAATATCAAGGCATATTACGTGGTTGATTATCAGGATAAAAATGCAGCAAGAAGGTATCTTAGAGATAGAAGAGTAGAAACAAGTTAAAAAGCATAAGCAGTATTTTATAAAATAAAATACTGCTTTTTGATTGCTTGGAGTCTGATTTTGGTATATTATTGAAGTATGAAAAAAAGAAAAATTGGAATCAATGCATCGTTTTTAAGAAAGTTGAATACTGGAATTGGACAGGTTACTAGAAATGCCTTAAACGATCTAAAAAATAGAATAGAAGGCGATAGCTTTATTCTTTATTTGGAGGATAAGGCGGGTTTAAGTTTGCCGGATAATTTTGAAGAAAAAGCATTTCTTCCTTTTTGGAAGAGGGATGATTTAATAAGAAAGATTTTGTGGGAAAAGTTTTCACTTCCAAAGAAAGTAACAGAGGATAATTGTGAGAGTTTTATCAGCCTTTATCAATGTCCAACTATTTTGGGTAAAAATATAAAACACACAATGGTAGTACATGATATTATCCCAAAGTTATTTCCAGAATATTTAAATAATTGGAGAAAGAAACTATATTGGAAATTAACTGAGCAGGCAATCAAAAGAGCCGATAGGATTATTGCTGTTTCAGAAAGTACCAAGATTGATTTAGTCGAAAAACTGAAAATTTCTGAGGAAAAAATTGAGGTGAGCCATGTTGATGTTGATGATATTTATAAGGCAGAGGTTTCATCAGAGAAGAGTAAGGAAGTTTTGGACAAATATGATTTATCCCCAGGATATATTTATAGTGGAGGAGGGTTAGAAAAAAGAAAAAACATCGATAAGGTGATTTTTGCTTATAATGAATTGAGAAAGAGTGGTGTTAGATTGCCAAAATTAGTTATTTCTGGAAAGATGATGCCCGAATTAGCCCCATTAGTGACAGACGTAGCAGGGTTAGTAAAAGATTATGAGTTAGAGGCGGATGTGAGGCTTCTGGACTTTGTTTCTCAGGAGGATTTACCTGCTATTTATAAAAATGCCTTATTTTTTGTGTATCCTTCTGAATATGAAGGATTTGGTATGCCAGTTTTAGAGGCAATGAATCAAGGGATCCCTGTGATTGCAGCAAGAAATTCATCTATTGCAGAGGTTGGAGGAGACGCGGTTGTATATTTTGAGACTGAAAATATTGATGAAATGTCTAGGAAAATTGAAGACATGGTGAGTAATGAGGAATTGAGGGTTGAATTGTCAAAAAAAGAAAAAGAGAGAGCAAGAATGTTTTCCTGGGAGAGTTTTGTGGGTAATTTGATTGGGGAAAAATAAAACAAATGGAGATGTTGTTTCATCTCCATTTGTTATGTAATTGCAGCGGTGTTTATGTGTTAATATGAAACCGTTGCTCTGCTAGTTTTTTGATTATAATTTTCATAGCACTTGACCTTGATAGGGGATTTCTTAAGTCAAGATGAATCCCTAGATCTTCCAGTGTTTGAAAATTGTCAATTACACGCTTAAGGGCTAGTAGTTCATCGATGTTTTCTAACTTAGAATTTTCAGTTACGTGATCGTCGCGCATTAGTCGCACCTATTTCTTTATTAATAATATTTTTTTAATATCCAAACTATATGTTATTGAACTTATCGGATTTTGTCAAAAAAATAGAAAAATTGAATTCAGTAAAGAATTATCTCTTTGCTGGAAATATTGTTTTTGTATTTTTTTTAATAGTATTTTCTAACCTTGGTTTTTTGCCATTTAGCGAACTGGGAAACTTCATATTTCTTTTTTTGCTAGCCTTGGCATTTGCGCTATATCGACCAAGATGGAGCTTTTTCTTTTTTGTAGGCGTGATTATGTTAGAGAATATAAATTTGATTCCGAGTGATGTCGGCTTAAATGTGAGGCCTTATCAATTATGCGGAATTGCTCTTTCGTTGGCAATTTTTGTTAGAGTAGTTTCAAAGAGATGGGAGATTAAGTTTCCTAGAATCCAAGCGATTGATTGGGCGGTTATAGTGTTTATTGTGGGTAGTTTTATTAGTTCTGTGGGAGCTGTAAATAGAGAAATTGCTCTTAAGCAGTCAGTTATAGTTCTTAGTTTTAGCATCTTATATTTCTTGACTAGAATTTTTATTAGTAAGTTTGATGATTTTAAAAAGATTATTCCGTTTTTCTTGAGCTCTGTTGTGGTCGTGACTCTATATGGGATTTGGCAGAATATGATGTTTTTGGGAGGAGGCTCTCATTTTGAAGTTATGCCAGGAAGACCGAATGCAACTTTTACTGAGCCAGATTGGCTGGGGATGTTTTTGGTGTTTGTTTTGGCGCTGATGTATGCACTTTCGTATAAGCGTATTTCTCAGAATTTTCGCAATAAATGGCAATGCTTTGAATGTGCGGCTTTATTTGTACTGGTTAATGTTTTATTGATTATCGCGGTTTCTAGGAGTGCTTGGTTGGGAGCAGGAGTAGTGACAATAACTTATTTTTTCGTTGCTTTGTATTTTGTATTGAAAAAATCTGTAGACATGAAAAAGTTTCTGGGTTATTTTTCAGCAGTAGGTATGTTGATTATTTTAAGCGTAGCAATTGTTGCTTTCGGAGGTCTTACTAATTTTGAGCTTCAAAATAGAGCTCAAAGTACTGGTTCTGGGTTACAGGAGATTACAATTGCTTGTGAAAAGAATGTGACGGTCCCTGGTGAAATAGGTGATGTGAGCGAACTTGAGGACTATGGATGTAGGCATATTAATCTGGAGGAGATTGAGTCAGAGAAGTCAGTTGGAAAATTTATTGGAAAAGTATATAGAAAAGATCCGAACGTGAATATTCGAGCAGAGATTTATTGGAAATCTTGGGAAGAAATAAAAAAACACCCAATTATTGGAATTGGGTGGGGAAATATTAGTGATATTCTAGGAAAAGATGAAAGGGGCGCGGGGTTAAATTCAAGTAATATATTTTTAGAGGTATGGCTTGGGTCAGGAGTATTAGGTTTAGTTTCAATTGTGTGTTTGCTTGGATATGGATTACGTAAGGGTATTTTAATCCTGATGAGAGAGGATGATAGTGCGATGGGATTATTTTTAGTATTAGGAGTTGTGGCTATTATTGTGCCGAATCTTTTTAATGCAGGGATTATGCTTGGTTTTGTTTGGATGTTTTTTGGTCTTTTTGGGGTAGATAATGAAAAATAGAAAAATAAAAACCCGGAACCTATTAGTGGTTCCGGGGTTGTTCTAACAACCGCCAATGTCAGGAGTATCTTCTGGTATCAATGGTCGTTTTATTGTTTTTATTTTTGGAGATGTGCGAAGCACAAATCCAAACTCTTCTTTTGATATTTTTACCTTCCGAGGAAGACACAAGACATACAACGTGTTTTTCTTTGGAAATTTATTGATTTCAATCAAGAACTTACACCGCTGTGTTCCTGATGGTGAAACTATTACCTCGCTGATGTTCTCGTTGCCGTACTTAAAGTCATTTTTGAGCTTTATTATCGCGAACGTTTCACCGTTTTTCTGGATAAAATCTACAGTTTTTATTGCCATCTCTCTTTCGGGGTTTTGCTGAAATATCCAGACCAGCGCCACAAAACCGACAAGCATTAATAAGTATGATCGGATTGGCGGATTTTCTTCAATTTTTTTCTGCAGATTCATTTTAGCTCCCCGCTTGTTTTTTTGGTTATTTGAATGTAAAATAAACTATGATAGTCTATTATATAACATTTTAATGAAAAAGTCAAGTGAAAATAGGAATTGATATAAGAAATATAGGAAAACAAAGGACTGGAAGTGAGGTAGTTGTCCTAGGGTTAACTAAGAGCATTTTAAGACTAGATGGTGAAAACGAGTATTTTCTTTTTACGGATACTGGTGAAAAAGAGGTTATTGATGCTATTAGGCAAAAACTTGAAATAGGCGATGAGCAGAAAAACGTTAATATCATATCGCTTAAGGCAAGAAATAAGTTTGTATGGGCAGCTTGGGCTGTTTCTAGCTATCTTCGTAAAAATGATTTAGATATCTATCATGCGGAGTATATTTTGCCATTTTTCTTGCCTAAAAAAATAAAAGCAATAACGCATATTCACGATGTTTCTTTTGTTGTGTATAGAAAACTTATTAAATGGAGCGATGCGTTGTTTTTGAACACATTAATACCACTGAGTATAAAAAGAGCTAATAAGATTGTTGCTGTTTCAGAGTTTACTAAGAAAGAAATTATAAGATATTATAACGTAGACCCTCAAAAAGTTGAGATTGTCTACAATGCTGTGAATAAAAGTGACGAGGAAGTCCAAGGTGTAGTAGGGGAAGAACTTAGAAGAAAGTATGGCTTACCGGAAAAATATATTTTATATATTGGAACATTGCAGCCGCGAAAAAATGTAGCTAATTTGATTCAGGCTTACGCAAATATTAAGGATCGTATCCCAGGGATTAAGTTAGTGATTGCTGGGAATAAAAAAGCACATAACTTTGATGAAAAAATAAATAAGGTTGTTTTAGAAAATGACTTAGAGAAAAATGTAATTTTCACTGGTTTTGTTGATGAAGAAGATAAGATGATGATGTATAAAGAATCTCACGTTTTTGCATATCCATCCCTTTATGAAGGCTTTGGAATCCCAGTGCTGGAGGCTATGGCACAAAGTATTCCTGTTGTTTCTTCTGATATTGAACCTCTAAAGGAAGTTTGTAGTGAGGCATGTTTGTTTTTCGCTCCAAATAACCTTGATGAAATGTCTCAAGAACTATATAATGTATGTATGGATGATGAATTGAGATTAAGGCTGGTTAACTCTGGCAAGGAAAGAGTTAGCTTTTTTTCTTGGAAATTATCTGCTAAGAAAATGTTAGAAATTTACAAAAATATTAAATAAAAACAAAAATATGAATAAAAGCGAAGAACCTAATAGGGATACGAGTAATTTTGTGGAAATTAACAAGATGAATATGGAGGAGCAAGGTAGCATTGAAAATTTATCTGAAAAAACGAAGTTTTATAAATCAAAAATGTTTCTATTAGCAATGATTTTTGTTGGTTTGTTTATATTCGTTTTTGGTTATCTGCTTTTTAAGGCTGGGTTTGTGCTGAATAAGGTTTCTACAGAAGGTGGGATATTTGAGTCATTAGGTCAGATGGTTACAGGTAACAATGCATTGAAAGGCGAGAAAGACGGAAGAGTGAATGTTCTTTTGATGGGAATGAGAGGTGAGCATGTTGTGGGCGGTGGATTATTGGCTGACACTATTATGATTGCAAGTATTGATCCAATAAATAAGAAAGCATCATTGTTTTCAGTTCCTAGGGATTTGTATGTGACTGTCCCAGATAGAGGATTTAAGAGTAAAATTAATGCAGTTTATCATTACGGAGAAGAGGCAGAAAAGGATGGGGGAATGAAGAGTATGAAAAAAATTATTGGCGAGGTTACGGGAAATGAGATTCAGTATGCGCTTGTGATTAATTTTAAAGGATTTGAAGATTTGGTAGATAGTCTGGGTGGGATTGATTTGCATCTAGAGGAGTCATTCATAGAACCTCTTCAGTTTAAGGAAGAGCATGTTTGTGATGAAAATGTTTACACAGAGTCAAGTGGTAATGTTCAAGAAAAGAAAAACGAGAAAGGTAAGGTTGTAGCTTCATACCCTCTTTGCTATAACAAGAATTTGGAGTGTGGAGGAATATTTCAGCTTCCTGCTGGAGATATTAAGGTTGATGGAGAGAAAGCACTATGTTACGTTAGGTCTCGTGTGACATCGAGTGATTTTGACAGAGCAAGGAGGCAGCAAGAGGTGTTGCAATCAATAAAAACTAAGGCGACAAGCGCTGGAACGTTGTCTGATTTTAGTAAAATTAATGATATTTTAGACAGCTTGGGAGATAACACGAAGACTGATATGCGAATCTGGGAGATGAAGAGATTTTTTGAAATATACCAAGGAATGGGAGATGGACTTGCAATAGGTCGAAAAGTATTAGAGAATTCTGAAGAGGGGCTGCTGTATGCACCAGAAGCAACTCCAGAAACAGGATACATACTTCTTCCTAGAGGAGATAATTACGACAAAATAACTGAGGCGTTTAATAACATTCTTAATTAAAGATAACTTTTTTAATAAATGAAGCTTTCGATTGTAATAACTAGCTATAAAAATCCCGAATTATTAAAAGTCTGCATTGATTCAATAAGGAATAATATTGAAGGTGTTGATTATGAAATAATTGTTTCTGATGGTGAGACAGAGGAGAAGACTGAGATGATGATGAGGGAGGATTATTCCGATGTTAAATTTTTCCCCTTCAATGATAATGTTGGATTTCCGGCATTGCTTAAGAAAGGAATGGAGGAGAGTGATGGTGAATACTTGTTATTATTAAATGGGGACATTGTGGTGAAGAAGAATTCAGTTGAGAAGATGTTGGAATTTATTGAAAATAATCCAGATGTCGGAATGGTTGGACCGAGACTTCTTAATTTTAATGAGACTTTGCAGGATTCTTGTTTTAGGTTTTATAAGCCAACTACTATTGCTTATAGAAGAACGTTTTTGAAAAAATTTGAATTTGCTAAAAAACACCTGGATTGGTTTTTGATGAAAGATTATGATCATAAGGAGCCTAGGGATGTTGATTGGATGATGGGGTCTTCAATGTTGGTGTCTAGAAAAGCTCTAGATAAGGTTGGTTTAATGGATACACGATTTTTTATGTATATGGAGGATGTGGATTGGTGTCGAAGATTTTGGGAGAATGGTTTTAGGGTGGTCTATTATCCATATGCAACAATGCTTCATTATCATGGAAAAGGTAGCGGTAAGGGAGGTATTGTTCATTCGTTACTACTGAATAAATTGACCTGGATTCATATTTCGAGTGCTATTAAATATTTTATGAAATATTTGGGTAAATCAAATCCAAGAAAAAATAAAAAATAAAAAATAAATTATTATGAATAGTGTTGTGGAAGATGAGAAAAAGGATATAAATAATACTCAAGAAAATAAAAAAGAAGGTAGAAAATTATTAACTGGATATTTAAAATATTCTTTCTTTATTGTTTTACTCGTCATTAGTTTTAGTGTTGGGTTTAAGCAGGGACAAGGAGAAACCATTGCCACTCAAGTACCAAGCGAGTTATCGATAAACGGAACTAAGCTTGTCAATATAGCTAATAGCGAGGATGAAGTTGATTTTGGATTATTTTGGGAAGTCTGGAGTACATTAAAAGAGAAGTATGTTAATTCAGGTGATTTAGATGCTAGGGATCTCGTCTATGGCTCAATAAATGGAATGCTAGGAGCTACTGGTGATCCATATACAGTGTTTTTAAGTCCAGAGGAAAATCAACAGTTCAATTCAGATATGGAGGGAAAATTTGAAGGAATTGGAGCTGAGATTGGGATTAAGAAAGGTGTACTTACTGTAGTGGCTCCACTCGAAGGATCTCCTGCGGAAACTGCTGGGTTAAGAGCAGGTGATAAGATTTTAAAGATTGAGGGAGAGAGTACTGCGGAAATGAGTATTAATAATGCGGTAACGAAGATAAGAGGTGAAAAAGGAACGCAAGTTGCGCTTACGGTATTTAGAAATAATGGAGAAGATACAACCGAAGAAATTGTGATTACCAGAGATACTATTACTGTAGATAGTGTTAATCTAGAAATGAAGGATGACAATATTGCACACATTAAGGTTACTCGCTTTGGAGACAGTACTTCATTAGAGTTTAATAAAGTTGCAAAGGAAATAAATGGTACGTGCAAGGGTATTGTGTTGGATTTGAGAAATAATCCAGGAGGTTACCTTTATTCTTCTGTAGAGATGGCAAGTAGAATGCTTTCTCCTGGAAAAGTTGTTGTTGTTGAGGAGAATCAGAGTGGCGCACAGGAGAGTCTCTTCACGGAAGGTGGAGATATTCTCGCAGGTATTCCAGTTGTGATATTGATTAACGAGGGAAGTGCTAGTGCCTCAGAAATTCTGGCAGGAGCATTGAGGGATAATAGAGAGGATGTTTCAATCGTTGGAAAGCAATCCTTTGGAAAAGGTTCTGTTCAGGAGATGATTGGATTACCTCAAAATGCAGCTGTTAAAATTACTGTTGCAAAATGGCTCACTCCAAATGGAGATCAAATCAATGAAGTAGGAATTACTCCAGATACTGAAATTGAGTTAACCACTGAGGACTATGAAAATGATCGTGATCCTCAACTTGAAAAAGCTCTTGAGTTGTTAAGAAGCTAAGTATCTTTTTTGAAAAAACATCTAGTGATTCGCTAGATGTTTTGCTTTAAGAGCATTGACAATAAGAGTGTAGTGTAGTAGTGTTAATTGTTCAAGTAAAGTAAATTAAAAAGTTAATATTAAAAGATAGTAAAAAAGGAGGAGTATTATGCTGGATAAAATTAGATATGCTGAATCATTGGTTTTAAGGGGATTTGAAAAGTTTTCTCACTGGACAGATCGATGGTTCGGGGTGGACAATTTTTTGTGGGCAAAGATATCTATTGTTGCCGTAGGAGCTATTGCTGTTATGAGTGTGCATGTAGATGATTATTCTTTTGCTTTGAAGTGTTATGTTAATACTTGCATAGCTATTTTATTCTTATGTTATTTTACGACATGCTTTTTTCAAGAAAAAAAGGTCAAGAGTAATCCAAGATTTAGAAATGAATTTGAAAAGAGCTGGTTTTTCTCTAGAATCTTTGTTTTAGGAGTACTAGTTAAATATTTTTCAGTATGGATTATGAGGGGTAGAGAGGATGATCTCGTTTTTTTATTGTCTTGGCTCATTTTTTCTTTTTCTGTATATTTTATGTCCTGCACACCACTGCCGCCTTCGGAAAGCAAAGTGAAAAGTTGGTTGAAAAAGGTGATTAGAAAGACAGCAGAGGTTTTTTCTCCAGCTCCAGCGCTCGTGCCTGTTCCAGTGAAGAGGTGATGGTCTGAAATAAACTTTAATAAAGCATTTGGTAAACATACTGAATGCTTTTTTGTTTTGACTTGAAAGCATTAGTCTAATATACTTATAAAAGATAAAAAAATTAAAAAAATAAAAACACTCTTTTGGATTTAGGTTTAAGAAGGGAGTTGTTTCTTTTGTAAAATATGAACATATTTAAAAAGATTTTCGGTTCAAATGAAAGAGAGATAAAGAAGTTGCAGCCAATTGTCGATAAAGTTAATGGGTGGGAAGATGAGATTTCAAGGCTATCAGATAAGGATCTGAAAAATAAAACAATTGATTTTAGGGACCGGGTGAGTAATGGAGAGACACTGGATGACATTATGCCAGAAGCCTTCGCCGTAGTTAGGGAGGCCGCAAAAAGAGTTATCGGGGAAAGACATTATGATGTTCAATTGATTGGTGGAATTGTTCTTCATCAGGGAAAGATTGCAGAGATGAAAACAGGTGAAGGTAAGACACTGACTTCAACTTTACCGATTTATCTTAATTCCCTTGAGGGAAAGGGGGCTCACGTAATTACTGTTAATGATTACTTGGCGAAAAGAGATGCAAATTGGATGGGGTCAATTTTTGACTTCCTAGGACTTTCAACTGCATGTATTTTGCATGATGTTTCATATAGATATGTTCCAGAAAAAATTGATGATGATGAAGTCTCAGTTGAGATGGAAAACCTGCTTCAAATTTCTAGAAAAGAGGCTTACGATTCCGATGTTACCTATGGAACAAACAATGAGTTTGGTTTTGATTATCTTCGTGATAATATGGCCCCGCGCATTGAGAGTATTGCTCAGCGAAAATTGAATTTTGCTATCGTGGATGAAGTTGATTCAATCTTAATCGATGAGGCAAGAACCCCTTTAATTATATCTGCTCCAGATACTGAGTCTACAAAACTATATCAACAATTTGCAAGAATTGCTCCAAGACTAAAGGAGGAAGAAGATTTTGAAATTGATGAAAAAAGCAGAGCGGTGACTCTTACTGATGGCGGAATATCAAAAGTGGAAAATCTTTTGGGTATTGATAATATTTATGCTCCAGGAAAAATTACTTATGTTCATCATCTTGAACAGGCTTTGAAAGCACAATTTATCTTTAATTGTGAAAAAGATTATATTGTTAAAGACGGACAGGTTATTATTGTAGATGATTTTACGGGGAGATTAATGGAAGGAAGACGATATAGCGAAGGATTGCATCAGGCCATTGAAGCAAAAGAGGGTGCGGTAGTTCAGAGGGAATCAAAAACTTTGGCTACAATTACATTTCAAAATTACTTCAGAATGTATGAAAAATTATCTGGAATGACAGGTACGGCTCTTACTAGTGCTGAGGAATTTTCTAAGGTGTATGAATTGGATGTCGCAGAAATTCCAACAAATAAGCAAATTATAAGAAAGGATTTGGCGGATGTTATATATAAAACTGAAAAAGGTAAGTTCGAAGCCATTGCTGATGATATTGCGGAGATTAGTAAGAAAGGACAGCCTATATTAGTTGGTACCATTGCCATTGAAAAATCTGAGTACCTAAGTGAGATTTTATTTAAAAAAGGCGTTGAGCATGAAGTTTTAAATGCCAAGCATCATGAAAAAGAAGCAAGCATAATTACAGGGGCTGGTAAGAAAGGTGCTGTGACAATCGCAACCAATATGGCTGGTCGTGGAACAGACATCAAAATAAGCGATGATGTTAGAAGTCTAGGTGGTTTGTATATCATGGGTACAGAAAGGCATGAGGCTCGAAGAATCGATAATCAGCTGAGGGGAAGGGCTGGAAGACAAGGTGATAAAGGTATTTCACAGTTCTATGTCTCGATGGAAGATGAATTGATGAGAAGGTTTGGGGGTGAGAAGATGAAGGGTATGATGGATACTCTTGGACTTCCTGAGGATCAGCCAATTCAAAATAAGATGATATCAAGAAGTATTGAAAATGCTCAATCAAAAATCGAAGGGTTTAATTTTGACATCAGAAAGCATGTTTTGGATTACGATGATGTTATGAACAAGCAGAGAGAAGTGATTTACAAGAAAAGAAAAGCTGTTTTGATGAGTAAGAATATAAAAAATAGCATGCTTAAGGGAATGGTGGATGAGATTGAAAATGCTGTTTCAGTTTATTCTAACGTAGAACATGGGGAGTGGGATGTTGACCAAATTATTTCAGAGTTAAAAAAGATACATCCATTAGATGAGTCAGTAAGAAAGCAGTTAAAAAATATTAGCACGGATAAGGGAGATACGGATGCTGGAAAGATAAGTCAGGCTGTTGAGTTTTTGCTGGGAGAGTTTAAAAAGGTTTATGCAAATAAAGAGAATGAAATAGGAAAAGAAAATTTAAGAAAAATTGAAAAAGCAATAATGCTTCAGACTATTGATACGTTGTGGATGAGTCATCTCGATGAGATTGACCATTTGAGACAAGGAATTGGACTTAGGGGATATGGACAAAGAGACCCGTTAATTGAGTATAAAAAAGAATCATTTAATTTATTCAGTACGTTGATGGATAGTATTCGAAGTACAGTTGTGCACACAATTTTCAAGATAGCCCCTGTTTCAACATCATCTACTCAGGTTGAAATTAACAAAGAAAGAGGTTTGGAATTTAAGGGAGCAGGTGATCAGGTTGAGCAATTTGGGGCGATGAAAAAAATGCAAGAAAATGCTGCATCAAATAAGCAAGGAGATGCTCCGAAACAACAGCCAATTATAAATAAGGAAGTTGCTGGTAGAAATGACCCTTGTCCTTGTGGGTCAGGAAAAAAGTATAAGAAATGTTGCGGTAAGTAGCAAATAGTATTTGAATAAGAAACCCTTTACAATGAGTGAAGGGTTTTTATTTTATTCTATTGACTCTTGTATGAATTGGCAGTATAGTTCATCTGAGTTATTTGAAAAGCAAAAGTCATTTTTTGGCTATGGATATTCATTAAAATAGGAGGGAAATCAATGAGTCCATTAACGGATGAACGTTTTGGGAGATTTAATGGAGCTGTGGAGGTGATAAAAGAAAAAGAGATTATCATCCTCATGAGTCACGTTGACCCAGATTCAATTGGTGCAGCGTTTGGTTGCAAGGAAGTATTTAGTTTTTTGGGCTGTGAGCATGTAAAGGTAGTGTACAATGGTGTTGTCTCACATCCTCAAAATAAGGAGATTTTCAATCAATATGGTCTCTATGATCTGTTTATTGAGGCTGCAGAAGTTGCTTGTAATGTTGATGCGGTGTTTGTCTGGGTGGATTCTTCTAAAATTGAAGATAGTCGATTGCCAGATTGTTTTAAGAATGTCATTCCTCAGATAGTGATCGATCATCATCGTGGTGAGGACTTGCCTGAGCAGGATCAAGAACATTTTTATTGGGTTGAAGATATTGGTTCCGCAAGTACGCTTGTTTGTGAGTTGGGAATTAAGCTCGAAATGGCATTTTCGAAGGAAGCCCGAACGTTGTTGGCTCTCGGAGTACATAATGATACTAAGTCGCTGATAAAGGCTAATAGTCGAGATGTGAAGGTATTTGAGTATTTAAATGGCGAAGATGTAAGTGTGGATTTAAATGCACTAAATTCATTTGAATTGCCACCAAGCTATTTTGAGATATTGGTTCATGCTCTAACTAATTCAGAGTCTCAGGATGAAAATGTGATTGCTAATGCTGGAATAATAAGTGCTGGAGATGGAGACTTTCTTTCTATTATCGCTGATCTGTTGATTCTAGAAAGAGGAACATCATTGGTCTTTGTTTGGGGTATTATTGATAATATGGTGCGTATTGCCGCAAGAAGCAAAGGTAGCGGCATCTCTCTCAACGAGCTTTTAAAGGATAAATTCGGAAAAGAAAATGCTGGTGCTAAATTTACTCCAGATAGGAGAGGAGAAGGTGGCGCTCTTTTGAATATGGGATTCTTGCGTCCAACGAAGAATAAGAAAGTTCAAGAAGCGGTTTTAAATTCCGTAGCTCTTTTCTTGAGAGAAAAGTTTTTTGGCGAAAGTGAATAATAAGAATGAAGCCCTTAGATATAATATTATCTAGGGCTTTTAAATTTCATGAAAGAGGACAGTGAGGCTTCTTTGTGATAAAATTAAAAAAGTAATAAAAAAGTAATAAAAAAATGAAGTTTCAACCTAAAAAAGGTCAGATTGATTACACGAATGTTCATTGGTGCCCAGTAATGAATTGCGTCGTGATGCACAAAGATAAGATTCTTATTGTTCAACGAAGTAGTGCGGTTGGTTTTTATCCCGAGTATTGGAATGGGATTTCAGGCTTTCTGGATGACGATAGGAGCTTAGAAATGAAGGTGAGGGAAGAGATAGAAGAGGAACTTGGCATTGATAGTCAAAAAATAGAATCAATAGAATTAGGTGAAATTTTTCATCAAAAATCTGAACAATATAATAAGACTTGGATAGTTCATCCTGTTTTGGTAGAAGTTTCAACAGATGAAGTTAAAACTGATTGGGAGGCTCAAGGCTATAGATGGATAAGTATGAAAGAAGTTTATGATTATAAGCTATTACCAGGATTTGATAAAGTGATTAAGGGAATTAAAAAAATAATAAAAAATAAATAGTTATGATAACGTACGACAAATCAGCTGGAGCTGTTATATATAGAGAGGAAAATGGGGAAAATTTGTATCTTCTTCTGAGATACCGTAATTATCATTGGGATTTTGTTAAGGGTCATACTGAAAAAGGCGAGACCTTAGCGGAAACAATGATCCGCGAAACAGAAGAAGAGACTGGAATAACAGATTTGAGAATGGAAAAGAAGTTTAAGAAAAATATCTATTATTACTACAGAGCTAAGGGGAATGAAAGAAAAGAACGACTAGAAAGTGGTAGAAAAATTAATATAATTAAAAAAGTTATTTATTTTTTAGCTGAGACAAGTGCATCTGATGTGAAGTTATCTCATGAGCATATAGATTTTGTGTGGCTAAATTATGAAAAGGCTGTTCAGAAAGTAACCTTTGATAATGCAAGAAATGTTTTAGCTGCTGCAGATAAGTACTTGAAAAAGAATTCGCGATAGAATATAATAACAAGGATGATTAATTAAAAAATAATTAAAATGAAACTAAACCAAAAGCTGACAACAAAATTTCTATCAATCATAGTGCTAGCCTTAATCGTAGGGTTTATTTCTTATCCGAAAGCATTAAGTTTTTATCCGCCTGCTCAGGCATTTTTGGATAAATTTAAAATTAGTCTAGGACTTGATTTACAAGGAGGAATCCACTTGGAGTATAAAGCAGATGTTTCTGGTGTTGATGAAGGCAAGAGAACTGAGGCGCTTGAAGCAGCTCAGGATGTTATTGAAAGAAGAGTAAATGCTTTTGGTGTAGGTGAGCCATTAGTGCAAACTTCATATTCAGGAGGGGAACATAGAATAATCGTAGAGCTACCTGGAGTTAGCGATGTTAACGAAGCAAAGGATCAAATCAAGGAAACTCCTTATCTTGAATTTAAGGAGGAGAAAAATAAGGAAGAAATGAAGGAAGCTGAACAAATATTTGCTCCAATGAATAAGCAGACAGCTGAGTTGGCTCAAGAGGTTTTGGAAAGAATAAAGAATGGAGAGGATTTTTCTGAATTAGCAATGGAGCATAGCCAAGATCCAAGCTCAAAAGATGAGGGTGGTGATTTGGGATTTCAAGAAAGAGGGATTCTGTTTCCAGAAATTGACGAGGTTTTATTTGATGGTGATTTGAAAGATAATCAAGTTTACACAGAATTAATTGTGACTCAGTATGGTTGGCATATAGTAAAGAAAATTGAAGAGAAAACAGAACAAGTGGAGATTGAGGGTGAGGAATCACGAGATATTCGAAAAGTTCATGGTGCTCATATTTTGTTTCTGAAGAGGACTCCTGACATGATCCCTAGTCTAAAATATAAATCAACTGACCTAACAGGGAAAAATTTGAGTGATGCAAATGTTGTTTTTGCAAGTCAAGGAATGTCTACACCGCAAGTGTCACTGAAGTTTGATAAAGAAGGTGGAGATTTGTTTGCAGAAATAACTAAACGAAATATTGGGAAAACAGTTGCAATCTATCTAGATGATGAGATTATTAGTGCGCCAACTGTTCAAAGTGAGATTGCTAATGGTGAAGCTGTTATCACTGGGGATTTTACTGTTGAAGAGGCAAAGGAGTTAAAATCAAGATTAAATGAAGGAGCTTTACCTGTGCCAATTGAGCTTATTTCTCAACAAAGTATCGAAGCGTCTTTGGGTGCTGATTCGTTAAATAAGAGTTTAAAAGCGGGAGCTATTGGGTTAGCGATTGTTATGGTGTTTATGATTGCTTATTATAGGTTTCTAGGGCTTGTGGCGTCATTGGCTTTGATTATTTATGCAGGAATGATGATCTCAATATTTAAGCTTTCTGGAACATTATCTGCTTGGCCAATCACACTTTCTTTATCTGGAATTGCAGGTTTCATACTTTCTGTTGGTATGGCAGTGGATGCTAATGTGTTGATTTTTGAAAGAATAAAGGAAGAGTTGATAGGTGGAAGAAATCTTGAAGGAGCTGTAAACGAGGGATTTTTAAGGGCTTGGAGTAGTATTAGAGATGGAAACTATTCTACAATGATTACTTCTTTTATTTTGATTTGGTTTGGTACCGGATTTGTTAAGGGGTTTGCAGTCATCTTAATTATTGGTGTTTTGCTTTCAATGTTTACAGCTATTGTTCTGGTTAAGGTAATGTTGCAATTTTTGACAAGAGATTGGATGAATAGTAAATTGTGGCTTGTGTGTGGTGGTGTTAAAAAGAATCTTAAAGATAAAATATAATAAAAATATGTTGCAAATTATTGATAAAAGAAAATACGCATACATTGTCTCAGCCGTATTGGTGGCTATAAGTATCGCTTTAATTTTCAGTATTGGACTTAAGCCCGGAATCGATTTTAAGGGTGGAACTCTGATGGAAGTTCAATTTTCAGAAGGTGATGGGGAGGAAAAGGCTGTTATCCCAACTAATGAGGGAGTTAGAGCAGGATTGGCGGAGTTAAATTTAAGTGATTTAATCATACAATCTTCAGAAAATAATTCTTTCATATTGAGATATATTGAGTCTGATGAGAAAACTAATGAGGGAGTGGTTGAGAAATTGAAGGAGTTAAATCAAAATATGACTCAGAAAAGAGTTGATTTTATTGGATCATCAATCTCTGGGCAGATTAAGAAAAATGCAATAATCGCAGTGATAGTAGCTGTTATCGGTGTTGCGTTGTATATAGCCTGGGCTTTTAGAAAGGTTTCTTATCCAGTGCCTTCTTCTGAGTATGGGATGGGAGCAATTGTTGCCTTGGCTCATGATTTAATCTTAACACTTGGTATATTTGTGCTTCTTGGAAAATTTTTGGGAGTAGAAGTAGGCATTCCTTTTATTGCGGCACTCCTAACAATTCTGGGATATTCTGTTAATGATACGATCGTTGTATATGACAGAATTAGAGAGAACTTGATGAGGTCAGGGAATAAAGTTGATTTTGAGAAAATTGTTAATAAGTCTTTGAACGAGACTCTTGCAAGATCAATCAATACATCGTTGACTGTTGTTGCCGTTTTACTGGCAATTGTATTTTTTGGAGGAGAATCAATTAAATATTTCTCAGTAGCATTATTAGCAGGAGTAATATTCGGAACTTATTCATCTGTTTTTGTTGCTTCAGCATTGCTGGTAAGCAGCTATAATTATAAAAAAAATAATTAATTTCTTGCTAAAAACTGACCTAATAAAAGGTCAGTTTTTTTACGCAATAAAGAATAGCAATAATATGACTATCGATAGAAAGAATACAACAATAATTTCATTAGGAGGGTCACTCATTGTTCCTGATGACATCGACAATAATTTTTTGACTTCGTTTAAGGAGCTTATTTGTGAAAAAATTGAAGAGGGACATAGATTTATATTGGTAACTAAAGGAAATTGACAGGACTTCAAAAAGCTTTACAATAAAGAGCACGTAAAG
>JBHPHA010000003.1:0-70769 GCA_042569905.1 Patescibacteria group bacterium | reverse complement strand
GACAGAACACTTTTTGCTTTTATAGGGCTAAGCGCTTTTTCTGCGATTAGTTTGTTGGTATGGGTAATCATCTCATAAAGAACACTCAGGGCAAGCGGGGTGTTGAGGTCATCATTCATAGCATCTTCAAATTTCTGTTGATACTTGTCAATATTAATCTCTTCTATGTTAGAGTACATTAATTCAGCAGCGTTTTCATTACTTCCAAGAAAATTTAGATTAAAAACAAGATCAGAAATTTTTTGTAGATTTTTATGAGCTTGCTCTAGTGAATCCCAGGTGAAATTCATGCTAGAGCGATAATGAGAAGAGAGAAGTAGGAGGCGTAAGTCCATAGCAGAAAAGCCTTTTTCTTTTATGTCTTCTAAAAGGTACATATTACCTTTAGATTTACTCATTTTCTCTCCATCAACCTTAAGCAGGTGAGTATGTAACCAAAAGTTTACATATTTTTCTCCACTGTAACATTCTGATTGAGCAATTTCTGCTTCGTGATGAGGGAAGATATTATCTTCTCCCCCAGTATGAATATCAAAGCTTTCACCTAAATACTCAGTTGCCATTGCGCTACATTCAATATGCCATCCAGGATATCCAACTGACCAAGGCGAATCCCATTTCATAATATGGTTTGTCGGTGCTTTGAGCCAAAGTGCAAAATCCCATGGATTTTTTTTGTCAGGATGCTCCTCAAGTCTTGCTCCAGTTTGCAGGTCTTCCAATTTATTTCCAGAAAGTTTTCCATATTCTTCAAATTTTTCAATATCAAAAAAAACATTTCCATTTATTTCATATGCAAATCCTTTCTTAATCAACACCTCAATTATTTTTATTATCTGGCTAATATGAGCTGTTGCACGTGGAAAATATTGCGCTGGAAGAATCTCCATTTCTTGCTCAGTGCTTTTGAAATAATCTTCGTAGAAATCAGCAATTTCTTTCGGACTCTTTTTTTCTTGAATTGATTTTTTAATCATCTTATCCTCCCCAGAGTCTCCTTGTGCAACATCGTCATCTGTAAGATGTCCAACGTCTGTGATATTCTTAATAGCCCTAACTTCATATCCAAGATAATCAAGATATCGACGAAGAAGGTCGGCAGTTAAGTATGATTTGATATTACCAATATGAATCTTTCCATATACAGTTGGTCCGCAAGTATACATTCCAACCTTTCCTGAGTGAATTGGCTTAAACTCTTCTTTTGATTTAGTTAGCGTGTTGTATAAAATTAAATCCATTATTTTTTTAATAAAGCATTAATAGTTTAGCAGGGTATTAGAACCATTTTCTAGCCTTGAAAGCTATGATAGTAAAAATAGAGATAACAATCATAATGGCCATATGGATCCAAAATCCCATAGGGTGAGTACCAAACGGAATGTCAGCACTCATTGCTAGTATATTAGAATAAACGGTCATAGGCAACATCACAGCTGAAAAGATAGTTAAAACTTTCATGCTTAAGTTTAACTTGTTTGAAAGAAGTGAATTGTTGGTTTCTTCTAGCGATTCAATTGTTTCTTTGATGCTATCTAGCGTGTTCCATAGTCTAATATTTGTTCCAATTAAATCTTGGAAATATGGGTAGAGAGAAAGGGGAATTATCCTTGTTTTCATATGAGTAAGTGATTCAATAACCGACCTCTGTGGCTTCAGCGTTCTTCGAAAATTCAAAACATCTCTTTTGATGACTGAAATTTCAAACACCATCTCCTTTTCTTTGCCTGTAAAAACATTTTCTTCAATCATATCAAGTTTTTTTGAAATATTCTCAAGTTTTGGGAAGGATGATTCAAGTAAAACCTCAAGCAATCGATACAGAAGGTGGGCAGGGGTATTTGACATGTAGCGCCTTCTTTTTCCTTCGCTTTTTGACAATTCATCAATAAATTCAGTCAGTTGGTAGATGTCGTATTTGTGCGCTGTAATAAGGTGCGTATTGGTGATAACAATATCCAGTTCTCCTGGATAAGTCGTTCTATTTTCGGTATTAAAAAGGGGGATATGAACGGTTAAAAAAATACAATTGTTGTACTTTGTTGCGGTTGGTCGAATTGTCGGCGTTGTGAATTCTTCTAATGCTAGGGGGTGAATATCAAAATTTTCATTCAAGTAAATCAAATCATCTTCGGTTGGGTCGCTGAAATCTATCCATGTAATTTTTTTAAATTTTACTGTTTTCATTTTTTATTTTTTTGTTTATTTTATATATACTATTATACTGTTTATTTGATTTGTTGGCAAAATTTAACAGGAATTAAATTGTTGAAAGATTTTTGTAGTGGTATAATAAATGCATATTAATTTAAATCTTTTATCTTTCAAAAATGGAAATAATAAAAATATTTAGTGAATTGGATAAAAATGATGTTGGTTTGGCAGGTGGGAAGGGGGCTTCTCTTGGCGAGATGATTCAGAATGAGATTCCTGTTCCAGATGGGTTTGTTTTGTTGTCTACTGCTTTTGATAGGTTTTTGGAAATAACAGATTTGAATGTGGAGATTGATTCGATTATTGATTCAGTAGATCACAATGTGATTCACACTGTGGAGGACGCTTCGGAGAAAACTCAAGCTTTGATTTTGAATTCAGAAATTCCTGATAATATGGCAAGAGAAATTGAAAGAGGTTTTGAAGAGGTTGATTCAGAATTTGTAGCTGTTCGCTCTAGTGCGACAGCTGAAGATAGTTCTTCTGAAGCTTGGGCAGGGCAGTTGGATAGTTTCTTGAATACTACAAAAGAGGATTTGTTGGAAAATGTGAAAAAATGCTGGGCTTCGCTGTTTACTCCTCGGGCAATTTTTTACCGTTTTGAAACAGGTTTGCATAAGAAGAAGATTTCTGTGGCCGTGGTGGTTCAAAAAATGATTGAAAGTGAAAAGTCAGGAATTGCGTTTTCTGTTCATCCAGTGACGGAAGACAGGAATCAGCTCATTATTGAAGCTGGATTCGGGTTGGGGGAGGCAATTGTCTCTGGGTCAATTACCCCAGATTCTTGTGTTGTTGAAAAAGACCCAAGAAGAATCATTGATATTAATGTGAATGTGCAAAACAGAAAACTTGTACGACTGGAAGGTGGCGGGAATGAATGGCTGGATCTTTCTGGTGAAGATGGTAATAAGCAGGTTTTGAGTGAGGATCAATTTTTAGAACTTGCTGAGTTGATAATAAAAATAGAAAATCACTATGGTTTTCCATGTGATATTGAATGGGCATTTGAAGATGGAAGATTCTACATTGTTCAGAGTCGGCCAATTACAACGCTAAGTGTGGTTGATGATATATATGAGACTAGTGATGAGATTGTAGATTTTGTGAAAAATAATAAGTTTCATAAGCAGTTCGCATATTCTTTTATTCCTGTTATTTGTTTTGAGTCAGCTAATTACTGCTATATTGAGAATCCCTTGAGGGAAGAATTGGGCATCAAGAATTTTCCTACTTTTATTGTACTGTGGCGAGATAATTATGAAGATTGGGGTGGTGGTGAAGTTCAAAAGATAAGGAATAGGGAGCAAATCCAATTTGTAATTGATGAAAATAGAAGTATTGTTGAAAAGCATGAAGCTCGCGTGACTGCTCTTTTGGAAACAGATTATGGGAAATTAACCAACAATGAAATCATTGAAGCGCTGGAGGAGATTGATAGGATTTCTGTTGAAATTTATCACAGATATATATACTTAATTCATGATTATTTAGAAACAGACGATGAGGACTTGATCAACGTGTTGCCTGAAGTTAGAATAGAAATGTCAGAATTTGTGACGAAGATTTATAGTTGTTGTGATTCTATAATTAAAGCATTGTCAGAGAGGTTTAAAGATGTTTGTTGGGAGACTTTTACCTATGCAACTTTTGAGGAAATAATTAATCTATTGAAAAATCCTCAATCAACTGAAGAATTTAAGAAAATATATAAAAGGGAATTGGTTTTTGTATATGATGATGAAAAAATTTCCCTTATTAAGGATAGTGAAAGAGTTGACGAGGTTGCAAAAATCTTGGATCGTCAGCAGGGGAAAATTGCTAAAGACGTTGATGTAATAAATGGAAGCTCTGCTTTTAAAGGAATGGCGAGGGGTAACGTAGTAAAGATTTCGGAGCTTGATTACAAAGAAGTTAGTAAAGTAGTGGAAGATAAGGATGAGTATGTTCTGGTTGCGCCTATGACTCGCCCGGAATTTGTTCCTTTTATGAAAAAAGCCATTGCAATTGTAACTGACGAAGGTGGCATAACAAGTCATGCGGCTATTGTGTCTCGTGAATTGAAAATTCCTTGTATCATTGGAACGAAAATTGCCACTCAGGTTTTGAATGATGGAGACTTGGTTGAGGTGGATGCGGATAACGGAGTGGTGAGGATTTTGGAAAAAGCGGGGAGTTTGTAGAAATAGAAACTGCTTTGCATGATTGCAAGGCGGTTTTTTTATTGCTAATGTAAAGAGAAGAAGTAAATTTTGAGATTATTGAAATGAAAAAAATAATATTATTTTTAATAAGAATCTATCAAAGAGTTTTTTCTTTGGATCAAGGGATATTTAGCTTCCTTTTTTCTGAGCGTTTTTGTAGATTTCACCCAACTTGTTCCGAGTATACGTATCAGTCCATTGAGAAGTTTGGGGTTTTGAAAGGAAGCTGGATTGGACTGAAAAGGATTGTAAGATGTCACCCTTGGAACGATGGGGGATATGACCCAGTTCCAAAGGAATAAGGATTCAAATAGAGTTTGACTTTATCTGTAGTTTGTGCTAATATTCTTTAAAGTATTAAAAATACTTTCGTTATTTTAAAAATATTTTTTTAAATCCCAAACAAGAGGAGGATTAGTATGAAAACGTTATCTTGGGCTTTGGCTATGATGCTTTTCTTTATTTTTTGTGGCAATAGTGTTGCAGAGATTCTAGTAGAGTAGCAAGGGAAGGAAATCGTATCTTATAAAAAGGAGCTAATCGACAGAGTCGAGTTTCCTACTGGATTAGTTAGTGGTGAAACAGCCATAAAGATGGTGATGGGAGACCTCACGAGTCCTATAGACGTTGTTGCGTCTAGTGAATCTAGAATGGATTATCTGGGTAGTAATATTACAAGAATTGATATTAAAAAAGTGATTCCTGTTTATTATGACAAGGAGAGAAAGAAGTTCTATCCCGGACAAGAGCAAATGATAATAGAAAGAGTTAATGGGTACCAGGATTTCGACATGGCTATCAGAGCGTTTATGTTTAGATATGTGATACCATTGATTATCGGAATTATCTTTTTTATTATTTTAGCAACTGCGCCTACTTCAGAGTTTAAATTGACAGTGGTGAATAAAGTGATATCGAAACTTACTAATGAACTATCTAAAAGATCAATTGAACTTAGTCCTAACTTTAGGATAGCAATTGCTCTGCTAACAGGTGCGTTACTTGTCTATTTTTCTGGTTCTTTGATGGCAACTCCGGGCGGTTTTCTTTGGACCATACTAATATTCAGTACATGCTCTGCTTTTGTTGGTTACGTGATTTGTTATGAGGAAGAAATGGAAGTAGGTGGTTTCGTAGGCATATGTTCTGTAGTTTTTTTATTGTTCATAAGTTTCGTTTCTTGTGACTATCATGGAGACGAGGGACATTCAAATTACTACACGTTCCTTACTGGGGACACTCTGATGATATGGATTATGGCTAATATATTAAATTTAATGGAGAATATTCGAACAGGGTCGTCAAGATAGAAGAAAGATTACTTCTAAAAACCAATGATTTCAAATGAAGTCATTGGTTTTTTTGTTTATTATTTTTCATAAAAATGTTAATATTATTTATATAATGAATAAGTTTTAAAAAAATGAATTTTCATATAATTTCAATATTTCCAGATATATTCGATTCATATTTTTCTGAGTCGATTATTGGAAAAGCTAAAGAAAAAGGGTTAATTAATGTCAATGTGTATAATTTGAGAGATTACACAGAAGATAAGCATAGGACAGTTGATGATACTCCATATGGCGGTGGAGCAGGAATGGTGATGAAAGTTGAGCCATTATATAGGGCTGTGGAAGATATTAAGAAAAAGATTGGTAAAGATAAAAAAATTAGAGTCATATTATTTGCGGCTAAGGGGCAAACATACACACAAAGTGATTCTAAGAAGTTTACTGAATATGACGATATTATTTTTATTTGTGGTCGCTATGAGGGAATAGATGAAAGAGTAATCGAAAATATTGCTGATGAAGAGATTTCAATCGGGAATTATGTCCTAACTGGAGGGGAGCTTCCAGCGATGATTTTGGTTGATTCAATTTCAAGGCATATCCCTGGAGTATTGGGGAATCCTGAGTCGTTGAGTGAGGAGAGTCATAGTGAGATTGGATTAGAGTATCCTCAGTATACTAAACCAGAGAAATTCAATGACTGGAAAGTTCCAGGAGTGCTTCTTTCTGGAAACCATCAAGAAATTGAAAAGTGGAGGAAAGAAAATACAAAATAGAATAGAATATGAAAAAGGAAAAATATTTTGATAAGCCATTATTTTTTACAGCCTTTGGACTGGCTCTTTTTGGCGTTATTATGATTGGAAGCGCAAGTGTTTTATATGCAAAGACTCACTTTAATGACCCGTATTTTTTGGTTAAAAAGCAGATATTTTCTGGTTTTTTGCCGGGACTTTTATTTCTGTATATTTTTCAGAAAATCGATTATCATTTTTGGAAAAAAGTTTCAGTGATTTTTTTCTTTATTACTTTGGTTTTTTTGATGTTAGTTTTTGTTCCAGGTATTGGTTCGAGCGTTTATGGTGCTAGTAGATGGATTGATTTGGGGTTTATTTCTTTTCAACCATCTGAAATGGCAAAGCTATCCATAATTCTTTATTTAGCAGCGTGGTTGGAAAGTAAGGGGAAGAAGAAAATTAAGGATATTTACGAAGGGCTGGTTCCTTTTCTAGCTATTTTGGGTATCATGGGTTTTTTAATATTAAAGCAGCCAGATACGGGAACGTTAGGTGCAATTATATTCATTGCTATTGCAATCTATTTCACTTCTGGTGCTAAGATTTCACACATATTTGCAATCTTTTTGAGTGGAATAGCTGGATTGGCTGTGCTGATTAAAATGGCTCCTTATCGTATGAATAGGTTTAAGGTTTTCTTGAATCCCGAGCTAGATCCGCAGGGAATTGGCTATCAAGTTAATCAGGCATTACTTGCGATTGGTTCTGGTGGTTTTTTTGGCCTAGGCTTTGGTCACAGTAGACAGAAGCTTAACTATCTTCCAGAACCAATGGGGGATTCAATATTTGCGGTGGTATGTGAGGAGCTGGGATTGATTGGAGCTTTGATAATTCTTTGCGCTTTCATATTTTTTGCAGCAAGAGGGTTAAAGATTGCCAAAAACGCGAGTGATGAATTTGGGAGATTGGTGGCCGTTGGGATAGTTTCTTGGATAGTTTTTCAAGCGTTTATAAATATAACCGCAATAACATCTTTGATACCGTTAACCGGAATACCTTTGCCGTTTATTAGCTATGGAGGTACTTCGCTTGTTTTCCTGATGATGGCGGTAGGTATTTTATTAAATATCTCCAAGAGAAGTAAGATGAATTAAGTTTTTTCTTGATTATTTGTCAAAAAAATAGAATAATATAGATAAGGTAATAAAAAATAAATAAAAATTAAAAATATGCGAATTGTTTTAACGGGTGGTGGAACTGGTGGACACATCTATCCATTGGTTGCAGTATCTAGGGAGATAAAGAATAGATACGGAAGTGATGTGGAATTTTTGTTCATCGGACCTAATGGAGAAATGGAAAAAAGAGCGATGGATGAAGAGAGTATAAAGTCAAAAAAGATTTTGGCAGGGAAAATGAGAAGATATTTTTCTCCAGGTAATTTTACGGATTTTTTCAAAGTTCCAATTGGAATTATTCAGTCGTTAGTTCTCTTATTGGTTTATATGCCTGATGTAGTATTTTCTAAGGGAGGGTACGCTTCTTTTCCAGTAGTCTTTGCTGCTTGGGTTTACAGAATTCCAATTCTTACTCATGAATCTGATTCTATTCCAGGTTTGGCAAATAGGATTATTGGTAAATTTTCAAATAGAGTGGCAATATCTTATCCAAGATCAAGAAGATATTTTGATTCAAGTAAGACTCTTTTGTCAGGAAATCCAATTCGAAAGCAAATTGTTTCAGGTGATGCAGGAAGAGTGATTCAGAAATTAGGACTTGCTGAGTCAAGGCCAGTTATCTTAGTGCTAGGTGGAAGCTTGGGCTCTGAAAACGTCAATAAGGCTGTTATTAAAATTTTACCTGAATTATTGAAATATGCTCAAGTCATTCATCAAACTGGAGAAGTTAATTATGAGAATGTTATCAGGACTGCTGCGGTAGAGGGTGTGAAGGCTGGAAGAGGAGGATACTATCCAATTGATTTCCTAAGCTCCGAAGATATGAGTGATTCTCTAGCGGTAGCTACCTTGGTAATCAGTAGGGCAGGTGCTAACTCTATTAGTGAAATTGCAGCTAATAGTAAGCCAGCAATATTAATACCCCTAGCTAGCGCTGCGAATAATCATCAGAGTATGAATGCATTTGCATTGGCTGAAGTTGGAGGAGCTATTGTGCTAGAAGAGTCAAATCTTGGAGAGCACATATTGATGCAAAAAGTACAAAAGATTCTGGATGAGCAAGATTTTAGGGAGAACTTAGCTGAGAATATTAAACCTTTTTATAATCCAGAGGCAACAAGTCAGATTGTGGATGGAATAGTTGATCTAATAAAATAAGTAGACAGTGTTTAAATATGACTGAAAAATTGAACTACAAGAAGATATATATAATAGGAATTGAGGGGAGTGGAACTTCCGCACTAGCTTTGATGTATAGAAGTATGGGAATGGATGTTTTTGGCTCTGATGAGGGGGACCACTTCTACAAAGAAATGTTGATTTCTAATGATATTGAGACTTTTGATAAATATGAAAAAGAGCATATTTCAGAGGATTTTGACTTAATCGTGCATTCAACTTCGATTCAAGAAGATAACCTAGAATTAGTCGAAGCAAGAGCAGGTGATTTAAGGGTGTTGAGTTACCCAGAAGCTTTAGCGGAATTATTCAATAGTAAAAAGGGGATTGCAGTTTCAGGTACTCATGGGAAAACCACAACCACAGCGATGCTTGCTACTATGATGAAAAAAATTGGTGCGGCTCCTAGTGCAATTGTGGGGAGTAAAGTAATTGAATGGGATAAAAATAGTATTTTCGGGAAGGGAGATTATTTTGTAATAGAGGCAGATGAATATCAAAATAAATTAAAATACTATAATCCTTGGGCAGTGATATTGACTAGTGTTGATTATGATCACCCTGACTTTTATAAAACTTTCGACGATTATAAGAAAGCCTTTGTTGATTTTGTGAAAAAAATACCAAGTGCTGGATTTTTGGTTTATTGTAATGATAGTAGGGATGTGATTGAAGTTGTAAAAAATGCAAATTGCAAAAAAGCTAGTTATGGATTTACTGATGATAGCGATTATAGAATTGTCATTAAAAAAGGTAAAAAGTTGAAGATTTTTGAGATTATTTACAAGGAGGAAGCTTTAGGTATTTTTGAGACTAAGTCTCCAGGAAGGCATAATATGTTAAACGCTGCCGCGGCTATTGCACTTTGCAATGAGATTGGACTCGAGGCTTTTTTGGCAGGTAAGTTCTTGTCTAGTTTTGAGGGTACATCTCGAAGGTTTGAAAGAATTGGAACAAGAAATGGGGCAATATTGATTGATGATTATGCTCATCATCCAGAGGCAATTGTGACAACGCTGAAAACCGTTAGAGAGATTTATGAGGGCAAGAACATAATTACTGTTTTTCACCCACATTCTTTTTCAAGGACAGAAGCTCTACTTAGCGAGTTTTCTCAGAGCTTTGAAAATACAAATCAATTAATAGTGTTGGATATTTATGGAAGCAGAGAGAAATCTGGAGGCGTTAGCTCTGAGGACTTAGTTAGATTAGTTAATAAATATGATAGGAATAAAGCAGTAAACATTGCTACTGTAGAAGAAGTTATTGCGAAATTGAAAGATAAGCTTGATGAAAATGATGTTGTTATTTCAATGGGAGCGGGAGATGTTTGGAGAGTGACTCATGGATTAATAGATAAAAAGTAAAAGTTTTTACAATGAAAATAAAACAAGGTGTTCGTTTGGATCAATTTACTACCTTTAAGGTTGGGGGACCGGCTGAGTTTTTTACTGAAGTTAACAATAAGGATGACTTGATAGAGGCAATAAAATGGGCTGAGCAGAAGAATAAAAAAGCTTCAATACTAGGAGGAGGAAGTAATGTCTTGGTAAATTCTGAGGGCGTTCGTGGCCTTGTGATTAAAATAAATAATCAAGATATTTCATTGGTTGATGAAGATAATATTATGTGTGGTGCTGGGGCAAGTTTAGTGAGCGTGTTTACTTTTTCAACTAAACAGAACTTGAGCGGATTTGAATGGGCAATCGGAATTCCGAGGGCAACAATAGGAGGGTCTTTACGCGGTAACGCGGAGGCTTTTGGTGTTTCTATGAGTGATTTGGTTGAGAATGTTGAAGTTTTCGATTTGGATAAAAAAGAATTCTATTATCTTGATAACTCAATGTGCAATTTTTCTTATCGTGATAGTATATTCAAGGAGAAGAAAAATCTTTTGATTTGGAAAGTAATCTTTCGCTTAAAAAAAGAAAAAGAAGTTATTGTCAAAGATTTAGTAAAACAGACATTGGCACATAGAGGGAAAAATTATCCAAAATTTCCAAATGCTGGAAGTGTTTTCCAAAATAGTATTTCTTTTGAAGAAATTAAGGAGAAAAATCCAAAGTTGGCTGAGTATATGGTAAGAAATGGCAAAATTTCAAGATTGGGAAATGTTGCTTCTGGATTTCTGATTGATTATCTTGATTTAAAGGGAAAAAAGATTGGCGGAGCTCAGGTTAGTGAAAAGCATGCAAACTTTATTGTGAATACAGGAGGCGCTACCTCTGACCATATCGCAATGCTAATCGCTTATATTAAGCAGCAAGTTAGGGACAAGCTTCACATACAACTTAAGGAGGAAATTCAGTATTTCGGATTTTAAAAAAAATCAAGAAGGATTTTCGAGTTTTTTGTTAATCAATAAATCTGCCCCAATTAATTGGGGTGGTTTTTTTACAGATAAATAGATGTGTGATAAGATAAAAATTCGCAAGTTAACAATTGAAAATCCTTACTCGAGGCGGGAGGTGGGTCATGATGATATTACTTAGAAAATCGGTTTTGGTTAGTTTGAATAAATGCGAGAATTATCTTATTTGGCTTAAAAAACTTTCCAGAGTTTATGATATCGAAGAAGAAGTGTCTTATATTTCATCTGAAATCATTAGAATAAGGAGGGCGGTGCCTACTGGTGATGTTAGAGAAATCGAAAAAGACACCCAAATGATACATTTTCTTCTTGGGAAATGGGTTTTTCAACCAAGGATTTGTCTGAAGAAGCTTTCAGAGCCTAGCTTTCCCCTTGATGAAATCTGGACCGACAATAAGTTGTGCAGAGAAGGCTTGAGATGGAGGAATCCTGATTTAACAGAGATTAAATGTGCAATTGAAAAACTGAGAAGTGATTTTTTCAGGTATGTCGTGGTAAGTGACACATTCTTGAAATTTAGGGATGGATATTTGAAAAAACAACTCAGAGAGTGCACTATTGAAGTAAGTACTTCGGGGTACATGAGAACTTTCAGGATTCAGGGTAACGAATGTAGACTGAAGATCATTCAAACTCTTCACGGGGCAGAGGTAATCTTCCATCAAGGAAAATTTTCCGATGTTAAGGATTTATTCAAAGTCCTTCAAGAAGTAGTTGAACTTTGGGATTATCAAGAGCGTGCTGATTTGTGTAGAAAAAAATTCTATGTAGTCGGGGCATGAATAAAAAACATAAGGGTGTGTAGCGAAAAATCGCTACCCCCTTTTTTTATTGGTGATAATGAATTTTAGCAGTGCTTTTAAAGTCTTTGAAGAAGTTCTTTTGAGTGGTATAATAGTATTGTAAGGTTCTAATTTACTAAAGGTGATTGATGTGTAATTTTACATGTTTTATCACCCAAAAGTTGCTATGGAAAATACAAGATTTATGTACAAGGGGCAGGAGATTGAGGATCAGAGTAGAAGAGATTTCGTGGAGGATTATATCTTGAAAAGGTTAGAGGTTATTGATAGGATGATTGAGAAAATAACAAAGATTGATGTTGAAATTAATTTAGATAGAAGAGGGTTTTACCGAGTGGAGATAATGGTTCACACTCCTCGAAATATGTTTCGTGCGCAAGAAGTTAGTGAGAGCATTGAAGGTTCAGCTGATATTGCAGTAGATGAACTGAAAACTCAAATCAGAAGAAAAAAGGACAAGGTTTGGACAAAGGTTATGCGCGGTGCAAGATCAATTAGAAAGAAAATGTCTCTTGATAAGGATGCAAGATTTTAAAGTAGATTTTTGAATAGAAAACCGGTTACCATGGGTTTGCCGGTTTTTTAGTTGACAAAAAATGAGAAATGTGATAATATTGACTGTTGGAGATAGTTGTTTTAGAAAAGCATAAATCACTGGAGGAGAGTAGTATGTCACAAAAAGAAATTGATAGTGCAATACATGAGTTGAAAGGATACGTGGTTGGGTCCAAATCTCAGCTTAATAGCAAAAAGAAATATTTTGCTATTAGTGTTAAGCCTGAAAAATGGGAGACAAAGGACTTTTCTATCATTTGCGAAGTTTTTAAATCAGGTCGATATGTTCTTTCCTATTCAAGGAAGAGCCCTTTGAACAGTATGAGCATGGGAGCGGATGCCCTACCTCGAGTAGTTTTCGAATATGAGGTCATGGCTTTAGCTATAGACGTGTTCAAGGGGTTGTCGCTATTTGATGCGCTGGGAGTCATTCGCGGTTTAACTGCGGGTTTTTCTCGATTCAAGGATGAAGTTCAGTTTTGGATGTATATCATGTCACGTGATTTAAGAGGAGAAACTGTTAGCTTTCATAGCTACTTAAAGCAGAAAGAAAATTTATCAATGGATTTGAGACGCCGTCGGTCACCTCGATTTAATGACTCGCACAGATATCGTGGGTTGAGCATTAGGCACCTCACTGGTGGGAAAAGAAGCGTTGCTTAAGTGTTTTGAGGTAGGTTATAATGCCAGACAAGAATAATTGTCTGGCATTTTTTATTTTAGCATTGACGGTATATATTATTTTTGATATATTAAACAGTTCATAAGTTGTTTGAAAATAAAATAAAAACCACAAAACAGGAGGATAGTTATGCGATTTATTTTTGTATTGATGTTGGCTTTGTATTTGTTTTCTGGCCCTGCGAATGCTGCTAAGGAGTACATTGTTGAGGTGGATGAGGGTGCCGTTAGTTTTTATGGTGTGCATTTGCAGTGGAGGGCGAATTATCCTAATCATTTAATTACTGAGGCGGAGATTGCTAGGAAGATGACGTTGGGAGAAGCTGAAAATCCTTATATTTCTGAAACCAGGGAATTGGTTTGGCACGACTTTCTAGATATTGCCCCAAGGAGTTATTTGAGAGTGACAAAGATTCCTGTTCACTTTTCTCAGGAAGAAAAAAACTTTTACATTCAGGGCAATGAAGTGTCATTTGAAGAAAGTGAAATAGGTGTTGAATTTCTGATTATTCAGATTATGGCAATAGCATTCTTTATAGCACTTCTTGCTGAAATGAGTTTTGGCTATCTGGTCTTTCCCAAAAAGAGTCTTATCAATGCTGGGATATGTCAGACATTATTTGTTTCTTTTCCTTTAGTTAATCTCATCGTGGAAGTGCTGAATGTGAGTTTTTATCCAGCAGCTATTTCTGTTATAGTTTTTTTGAGTCTAGCTATCAGTACGTGTGTATTAAGTGATATGAAATTTTTCAAAGGAGTGATGATATTATTTGCAATGTTTGCAGCTAGTGCGTTTCTGCCAGTAAGTTTCTTTGGTGAGACGAACTTGTTTAATAATTACAGCGCATTTATTGGAATCACTTCATTGGTTTACTGGGCATCCTTTTTAGGAGTAGTGATGAGTATCGATTTCACAAAGTATATGAAGCGTAGAAGATTGAGTAGGAAAGAACGTATTCCCAGTGGTGTTGTTGAAGAAAGATCTAAAAAATAGATTTTTATTAAAAAGAGTTCAAAACGTCAGGCAGTAATTGCTCGACGTTTTTTTAATTGAAAAACAAATGGCAAAAAATTTGCCCAAGACTCAGTCCTGCGTCACCGCGTGGGACTTTTTTATTTCCTTAGATCTATTGACAAAAGACTATCTTTGTACTAAAATTTAATGTTAGTTAGTTTTTTAAAAAAGTGAAATAGAATATAGGTTATTTTACAAAAGATCACAGGCTGTGGTCATAAATACGGAGGTTCGGTTATGAAGCGAATCCAAGGGTTTGTCGTGGGTTACGACAAGGTAGCAAATGAGTTGTTATGGACTGTTAAGGTTAAAGATCAAGACAGTCAACACAATGGTCAAAAATTCTTAGTTGCTTCATTGCATCCTGGAACAATGTTGACCAGACCTGGTGTCGATGTAACTTTTAGGGTTCGGTCTTTCGGGACTGAACAGGAACAGGTTTTGAGAGCCATCGATGTTTCTATTGGGAAAACTTTTCCCGATAGAAAGACAATTGTGGAGCGCATTCCTGACGCACTAGCACTTGCTTTTGTTGATGGAAAAGTGACTACAGTTGTACACACCGAGTGTGAATCCGTATCTGAAGCACAACAGTGGATTGTGGAATTGGGTGGAGAAGAAGTTGTCGTCGGTCTTGTAAGGATTACTCCAGAGCTGATTATTCAGCATGGTGGTGCATTTGCAGACGAGGATGCGGTTGCCGGGTTGGCGACCTTACGACAGATGATGTATCTTGATCCAATACGCGATACTGTATGCGCCGTTGCTGCGGAGGCATTTGAACTCGGACGAGCATCACGAAATTGCAATTAGAAATAAACCAAAAACTAAAAGGAATTGACATGAAAATTTTTCTGATCTATCGTAACAATGAACTATTTCAAGAATATATCCCGAGAATAATGGAGGATTTTGATGTGGTGGGGACATTTGTTGTTCCTGCTGGTGTTTCGTATGAATCAATAGCTGAAGAGGCTATTGAGGCGGCTGAAGATGCAAAGTCTAAAGGGGCGTATTTGCTGGTTAGTGACGAAACATGTCGCGGTATTGCTTATAAGCCGACTCTATCTGACAAATGGAAAGATCGCTTCAAGCGTTCATTTTGCGGGTTAGACTATATTTTTTCTAGACAGATTGAAGAGGGGTTCTGTAATTCTACCTCGGTAGATAATCTTGTCTGGTTTGCTCTACAAGTTGTTAATGGGCGGAATCTGAAAAAGGTGATTGTGGTTCAGGAGTGTATTTCTGATCATCATTATGCTGGATCTGATAACTGCCGAAGAATTCCTACAGAGGAGCGATCTATTTGGGTATCGAATCATTTGCAAGATCTTTTTCCTGAGGCTCGGATTCAAGTCGTAGGAACACTTGACGAAGCATTGCCATATGCTAGCGATCCGGAATTGCTTCTTGTGGCTGATCGTCACTGCGGTGTGAAAGACATTATGAGCCAGGAAGGGGGATGGTACAATTCCCTTAGTAATTGGCCGCACGAGTGCATGATTTACATGTTACCGTTTGAGACCTGTGCAGCTAACTTGATTAGTTTGGGCAGTATTGATTTCAGGTTTGACGTCGCAAAGATGAAGGAAATAATTACTTCTTGGTAAAAGTATTCTTAAGTTTACTCACTACACAATAAATGTGTAGTGAGTTTTTTTGTATATTTTACGAGTTTTTTAAGTCGGATAATCAGTGCTTAAATAAATGGCAAAAAATTTGCCCAAGACTCAGTCCTGCGTCACCGCGTGGGACTTTTTTATTTTTCCAAGATTTTTTTGAATGAAAATAGTCAGAGATTATTTTACTATTAGCGACTCCACCACTGATAAAGAGTTGGGTTTTTTGAGTTGAGTTTTGTGATTCAGTTTTGTTGATTATTTCATAAAATCCTTCAGCTAGATACTGCTGAGCAGTGGCCGCGAGACGTTTCTGATCTTTGTTTATATTTTTCACGAGATACTCAAAAAGCGGGGTTGTTTTTAGAATAAAAAGATCATTCTCTTGAATAATTTCTGGCTTAATGTTTGAGTAGGGAATAGTTGAATTGGTTTCTAAGTTTTTAATGGGAGCATGTTTGAAATCCCTAGAGTTTTGAGAAAATCCGAGTAGAAGTGAAACGGCATCTAAAATTCTTCCAGTGCTGGAAGTTTCTTGGCAATTAAAGTTTTGCTGAAGTTGGCTGTGAAGTAGTTCAAATTGATTTTGATTGTAGTAATTCTTGATGAACTCAAAGGTTTTGTCCTTAGGGAGGAATTTCGAAAGAATACTGATGAGTATTCGAGCGGGCTCTCTGATTGCCAGTTCACTTCCAAGAAGAATTTGATTTTCTAGATATCCAATTCTTTTGATATTTTTAGACGCAGTGCTTATGTTGAAAATTTCTCCTCCCCAGATTTTCTCATCCAATCCGAATCCAGTTCCGTCCATTGTGACTACGGTAATTTTTTTTGGCAATTGGGATGTTTTGTCGTGAATAAGAAAGTCTCCGATTGAAGCAAATGCATGGGCGTGATGGTGTTGAATTTGAATATGCTCTGCATCAAACTTTTGAGAAAGTTCTTGTCCTAGCTCCGTCGTTACGTAGGACGGGTGAAGATCAGTTAAGATTATCTCAGGTTGAATATTGTTTTCTTGAATGAATTCCGTGATCGAATCTTTGAATTTTTGAAAATTCTCTTCAATTTGCAAATCACCAAAGTCAGAAGAATGATAAACGTTGTTGTTATGGAAAATCGAAAAATTACCCGCTGATTCTGCACCAAGAGCAAGTATCGTTTCTTTTCTATTGAAATAAGTTGAGTATCGATTCATTTTGATTTTATGTTTTGACAAAATTATTAAAAAGTACTATAATTAATCGTTGTTTAATAAATTAATAATAACACAAGAAGTAGTCTGTAATCGAGTCTGATATTAATACTAAGAAAGGGAGGTTGAATTGTGACAAGTTCAAAGAGTATTGAAGAGCTGGATTATGAAAGAGAAGAATTGTGGAAAAAAAGAGTGTGCTGGAGGAAGTTATTGATTCAATAAGTCTAGAGGAGTTGAAGAGAACTGTTGGTTCAGCATCTGATGATGATTTAATTGAGAATGTGCTGATGTCAATTAAGGATATGTTTGCGTTGGACACGTGTATTAAGACAGGGGACCTACTCAGAGCAAAAGTATTGGCAGGTAAGGTAAACAGGTCGCTCACTGATGATGAATTGCTTGAAATAGCTAGAACTTCCTTGAAGTGGCTTAATCCGCATATATCCAGAGAAGCAATAGGCGAGTTAAGTGAAAAAAATAACAATGAGAAATTGTTTGAAATAGCAAAAGACGCTACTGAGAAGAGCTGCATCAATCTAGTTGTTGCAGCATTAGAGAAGGTGGTGGTGAATAGTGATGAGGAAGCTAAAATTAAAGTTACGCAAATTCAAAAGCTGAAACTTGGTGTTGAGCAAAGAGATGCGCAATTAAGAAGACTTGAAGATGATGCGAAAGAGCGTTTTTCGAAGAAACGTTCTAGTGGTGCATGGAGTTCAATAAGGAACTTTTTTGAGAATCATAACTAAAGAAGAGTGCAAGAACTATTAATCTAGTCATAAGACAGCTTGTCGTGCGGTTGTTACTGAAAATACTAGCCACTGGTTAAAATTAACCGGTGGTTTTTTATTTACAAAGGTTGACAAATTAATAAAAAGGTGCTAGAATTAGGTGTTATTTAATAAATAGCTAATAGTGTAGAAAACAAGTAAAATTATTAGGCAGGAGGAAATAAGATGAATTTGAATCCCGGAACTGAAAAATTAATTAGTCACTATGTGTGTGAGGGAAGAATTTATGAGGCTCACGAACGTGCAGTTAAAATCGGAAGAATATTGTCTCCGGAGGAAGTTGGAAATGCTCTTTGTTGCACGAGTCCGAGTAAGATGGCTCAATTCTGTGGGGATGCCCACAGTCTCAACTATGAGGTATCGCCAGATGAAATTGAGAATGCCTTGAAAAATGTTGATCCAATAGAAAGTGCGGATGTCGTGATACCTCTTGACGTGGCGCAGTATTACGCGCTACAGAAAAAAATCTTGGAACAAGCAATTGATCATTTTCTTGATCAGGACATGAGTCATAATGCAGAGATTTATGCGAAAAAACTGGATGAGTTGTGCCGTATGAACGCGACTGTTGTTTGGGAGTAAATAACAAAAAAGCTATTTGATGAATATAGCCACTAGTTAAAATTAACCGGTGGTTTTTTTTATTTGACATAGTCATGAGAAAATGGTAATATCTAGTGTTATTTGATAGTTAAAGGGTAATGACGAATAGAATTGCCGATAGTCTCTAAAGGGGGGATTGTATTGTGAATAAGAGTGATAAATGTGAAGGCTGTGAAAAAATGAAGCAATTTTTGTTGGTAAAAATCTTTTACGCATTTTCTGAAGAAAATGCAAGAAGAGAGGAGTTGCAGATTAATATTTTGGAAGAGTTGAAAGATTCTTTGACTGACGAGGATCTTATTCAAGTCATCAAGAGCACTAAAGCAACAGAGGTGCGGGAAAAAGCTGCAATCTTACTTTCAAGTGAACAAAGAGAGTTTGCTATTGAGACACTGGAGAGCTGTTGCGATGACTATAACCTTTGCTCTTATCATGGGAGTTATAGTCGTTGCGTAGTGTTGCTTGAAAAACTTAAGCACTAGCAGTCCCTCAGAGATTTGTAGTTGAAATAAAATATAGCCACTGGTTAAAATTAACCAGTGGTTTTTTTTATTTTTTAATTATCTTTAAATGTGGTAAAATATAATTTAGATATCAAAAAAATTAAATATATTTTTATGCCAAAACAAAAAACAAGTAAAAAACCAAAGGTTGCGATTGTGAGTCTGACTTCCTGTGAGGGGTGTCAATTTGCATTGCTGGATTTGGGTGAGAAATTTCTAGACTTAGTGGGAAAAATAGACTTGGTTGATTTTCGTCTTTTTGAGGACGAAGAAGATCCAGGGGGTGACCTTTACATAGGTATTATTGAAGGAAGTCCTGTTACTAAAGAAAACATCAAGACACTAAAAGCACTCAGAAAAAGAAGTGAGATTTTAGTGGTTCTTGGAAATTGTGCTGCAATGGGTGGGATTCCTGAAATCAAGAACTATCAGGAAGGGAAGGAAACCATTAAACATGTGTATAAGTATATTCAAGGAATTGAAAATCCTGAAATTAAAGAGGTGGATAATTTTGTGAAAGTTGATTTTACTTTCCCGGGGTGCCCAATTACAGGAGAAGAGTTTTTGAAATATTTCCCAATGCTTTTGAGAGGTGAGAAACCCGAGATTCCAGATCAACCTGTTTGTGTTGAATGTCGAGCTAGGGGAAATCGTTGTTTGCTTTTGGATAAAAAACCTTGTTTTGGCCCAATGATTCAAGGAGGATGTGAGGCTGTTTGTCCAACTGCAAGAATGACTTGTCAAGGTTGTCGAGGGCTTCGTCCGAAAGGAAATGTAGGTGCTATGAAAAAAGCATTAAGTAGTATGATTACTGATGATGAATTTGAAGATATTACTGAAATCTATGGGCTTCGAGATGACATTGAAGAGAGGGAGGCAAAGGAAAAAAAGTAAATATATTTTCAAAATAAAAATTATGAATATAAAAATAAATCACATCAACAAAATGGAAGGACACACTGGCTTCATGGCAAGTGTTCTTAAGGGTGATGTGAAATCAGCAAAACTTGAAGTTAAGGAGGGGATAAGGTTGATTGAAGGAATTTTGGTTGGTAGGAACTACAAGGATATGCCCATTGTGGCACAGAGGATATGTGGAATTTGTCCGGTGGTTCACAATCTGACATCGATTAAGGCTATTGAAAATGCTTTTGATGTGACTGTTTCAAAGGAGGTAATTGAGCTTAGAAGGCTTTTGGAGTGGGCTCAGATTATTCATTCTCACGCGTTACATTTGTTTTTTCTTTCAATGGCTGATTTGTTGGACATTGAAAATGATCTGAAGTTAGTTGAAAAATACCCAGAGGAAACAAAAAAGGCAATCAGAATTAGAGAATATGGAATGGAGATAGTGAAGATTGTTGGAGGAAGAGTTGTTCATCCGCTTACCAATGAAGTCGGTGGCTTTAAGAAAGTTCCAACAAAGGAGGAGATACAAAAATTAATAAAGATGAGTGAGGAAATTATTGTTACAGCTGGTGAGCTAGGAGAATTTTTTTCAAAAATTAAGATACCTGATTTTGAGAGGGAAACAGAATATATTTGTTTGGACAAAAATGGAGAATATCCTTTGTATGATGGTGATATTACTTCAAATAAAGGTTTGAAAATTCCTGTTAAGTTATTTGAAAAAAACTTTCATGAACTTCAGCGCCCAAGAGAGGTAATAAAGAGAGTTCATTCAGACGGAAAGACGAGCTATATGGTAGGAGCTATTGCTAGGGTGAATAATAATAAGGATAAGCTTCATAAAAAAGCAGAAAAATATTTAAATTCATTGAATTATACTTTTCCAGATTTCAACCCTTTTCATAATATTAGCTATCAGATGGTAGAGATTATTCATGCTATTGAGGAAACAACAAAAATCCTTCGGCAACTGGCTCATTCTGACTTAAGTAAAGCTTTGACCAAGGAATACGAAGTGAAGGAAGGAAGTGCATGTGCGGCTATTGAGGCTCCTCGTGGAACTCTGTACTATTATGTAGATATAGATAGTAAAGGTTATATGAGAAATGTGAATATAATAACACCAACAGCGCAAGCTCTTTCTCATTTGGAAGATGATATCAAGAAATATCTAGCAGAAGTAATTGATTTGTCAGAGAAAGAAAGAACTCAAAAGTTAAGGGGGTTTATTAGAGCATATGATCCTTGTATTTCCTGTGCTGTTCACTAGGTGTAAGTGAATAGTGTGGTATTGAGCAAGTTGTGTTCAGAGCGAGCTGAGGAGTGCATTGGTAAGTAGATTAAATAATGTTAAGGATTGAATTTATGCATGATTTTTTAATTGCAAAAGATATAGTAAGCGATTTATTAAAGATAGTAGAAGAAAAGAAAATAGAGGATATTACAGCGGTTGATTTGGAAATAGGAATGATTACTCTTTCTCACGATGGACTTCCTGAGCACACTGAAGATGTCAGTGTTGATAGTCTAATGTTTGGATTAGAGGGTGTTTCTAAAGATACAGTGCTGGATGGAGTAAAATTTAATATAAAAAAAGTCGAAGGGCATAATTGGAAAATAGCCAACATTGTTGTAAAATAATAATATGTTAGATTTCTTCAAAAAACCTGCAAAAGAGGTTTTCAAGGAAATCTATTGTAATTCTTTAAGATAGTGATATTTAGTAAAAAGTTTTTTGCTGGGTATTGTTTGTTAAGTGTATGAGGTTAGCGATTAATGGTTTTGGTAGAATAGGGCGAAATTCTTTGAAAGTAGCTTTAGAGAAAGATGATATTGAAGTTGTGGCTATTAATGATTTGAGTGATTTGGAAAATTTAGCGTATCTTTTAAGATATGACACAGTTTATGGTGTGTATGATAAGAAAGTTGAAGTGGGAGACGGAAAGATAATCATCGACGGAAAAGAGATTATGGTTTTTTCAGATCCAGATCCAAAGAACCTTCCTTGGGGTGAGTTAGACGTTGATGTTGTTTTGGAATGTACTGGATTTTTTACAAACAGAGAAAAGGCGAGTGCTCACATAGAAGCTGGCGCAAAAGAGGTTGTTATTTCTGCTCCTGCAAAAGATGACTCTATTAAGACAGTTGTTATGGGAGTGAATGAAGGTGAAATCACTGCTGATGATCATATTGTTTCTAATGCTTCTTGTACAACAAACTGTTTGGCTCCAATGATGAAAGTTTTGGATGATAAATTTGGAGTGGAGAAATCTTTAATGTCAACAATTCATAGTTACACTTCCACTCAATCAATTGTAGATGGAATAAATAAAAAAGACCCAAGAAAAGGAAGGGCTGCTGCTCAGAATATCATTCCTTCTTCAACAGGAGCTGCAATTGCAACAACAAAAACAATCCCACATCTAGAGGGTAATTTCGACGGTATGGCATTTAGGGTTCCTATCTTGGTGGGGTCTGTTAGTGATTTGACTGTTGTTTTGAGAGAAGATGTTACTGTGGAGGATATTGTAGGAGCTCTTAGGGAAGCTTCCGAGGGTGCGTTGAAAGGTATTTTGAGAGTAACAGATGACCCATTGGTGTCACATGACATAATCGGAGATCCTTGCTCTTGTATTGTTCAGGCAGACTTAACTAAAGTAGTCGGAGGAAATTTAGCTAAAGTTGTTGGTTGGTATGATAATGAAAGAGGTTATTCTGAAAGATTAGTCGAGATGTCTCAATTTGTTGCGAGAAAATAATTTTTTAAGAAGAATGTTGAAGATTACAGTTTAATTTTCAATGTCTAATATTTTTTTCTGTGTTTGATACTATAATTAAAAATGGGACAATTATTGACGGAACAGGTGCTGCAATGAGAAGGGCTGATATTGGGATTATTGAAGGTAAGATACAAAAAATTGGAGATATGTCTGAAGATATTGCGGATGTGATTATCGACGCAAGTGATAACTACGTAACGCCTGGTTTTGTTGATGTAACTAATCACTCTGATTCTTATTGGCGAATATTTTTAAACCCTGACTTGGAAAGTTTGATTTATCAGGGTATCACCACTATTGTGGGTGGGAACTGTGGTTCCTCATTGGCCCCATTAACGGATAGGAATATAATTCTTTCAGTTCAGAAGTGGGCTGATATAAGAGGTATTAATCTTGACTGGCTGACCATTGAGGATTTGTGGACTAAGTTGGAAAGAGATTCACTATCAGTTAATTTTGCCACACTGGTGGGTCACGGTACATTAAGGAGAGGATTATTGCATGATGAGCTTAGGGGTGTAAATGAGGAGGAAATGGATGTAATGAAAAAGATGTTTAAAGAGTCTATTAAAGCAGGAGTGCTTGGGTTATCTTCTGGTCTTATCTACGCTCACGCTAGAATTGCTCCTCCCGAGGAGATAGAAAACTTGGCTGAGTTGGCTTCAAAAAACAAATTGGTCTATGCTACTCACTTAAGAGATGAGGCCAATGATATCGTGAAATCGATAATTGAAGCTGTTAATGTTGCTAAGAAAACTGGAGTAAGTTTGCAATTGTCACATTTAAAGATAGTTGGAGAAAAAAATTGGCACCTCGTAGATGAAGTGATTCAGATAATTGAAATTGCTAGAGAGGAAGGGGTGAATATTAATTTTGACGTCTACCCATACACTTCAACCGGAACTGTTCTATACACACTCTTACCTGATTGGGTTTCGAATGGGGGTAAGAATATGATGCTTAGTAAATTGAAAGATTCTCAAACAAAAAAGAAGGTGATTGATGAGATGAAAAAAAGCTCAATTGATTTCGAAAAACTTGTAATAGCTATTTCTGCAATTAACAAAACCTTGTCTAGTAGAAAGATTGCTGATATTGCAAAGCTTCAAGGTAAGTCAGTGGAAGAAACCGTTTTAGATGTGTTAGTTGCATCTTCTGGTAGGGTTATTGTTACAATGGATGTGATAAATGAAAAGAATCTTGAGGAGCTTATGAAACATCCTCTTTCTATGATTTCATCTAATGGTGCTGGATATAATTTAGAGCATAAAAACAGTGAGGAGTTGGTTCATCCAAGAAATTTCGGATCTTTTCCAAGAGTGCTTTCAGAGTACGTCACTAAGAAAAGAATATTAACATGGGAGACAGCTATTTATAAGATGAGTGGGATGCCTGCAAAAAAGTTTAATATCAAAAATAGAGGTGTCTTGAAAGAGGGGAATTTTGCAGATATTTTAGTGATAGATCCCGAGAGGATTGAAGACCTTTCTACTATTGAAGATCCGTACCACTATTCAAAGGGTATTGACAATATGCTCATAAACGGAGAAAGTGTTATTTGTGATGGTAAATACACAAATAGAAGAAGCGGTATAATTGTGAGTTAATAAATTTAATTTAAATTGTTTAATCAATTTCGCGATATATGAATATAAAAGATCTTGAAGGGATGAAAATAACAGTTTTTGGACTAGGACTTCTTGGTGGAGGAGTTGGAACTGTTAAATTTTTAGTTAAACATGGAGCCAGTGTCGTTGTAACAGATATTAAAACTAAGGAACAGCTTGGTCCTTCTATAGAAAAGCTAAAAGGTCTCAAAGGTGTTGAATACATTTTAGGGCAACACAGAATAGAGGACTTTACCAATGTTGATATGGTTGTAAAAAACCCTCTAATTCCTTGGACTAATAAGCAGATCAAGTTAGCTCTTGAGAAAAATATTCCAGTAGAAATGGATTCTAGTTTGTTTTTTAAACTTTGCAAGAGACCAATTATAGGGGTGACTGGGACGAAAGGAAAGACTACGATTTCAACCATGATCTATGATTTACTAAAACTTACTAAGAAAAATCCTATAAAAGTTGGGATTAGTACTGTTTCAGTATTGGACAAATTAGAGGAGCTAAAAAAGGATTCAGTTGTTGTTTTTGAGTTATCAAGCTGGAGATTATCCGCACTTAAATATACCAAAAAAAGTCCTCATATAGCAGTTTTAAAAAATATTCTTCCAGATCACCTGAATTATTACAATAATATGGAGGAATATATTAAGGATAAAAGTAATATATTCAAATTTCAGACTCCAAAGAACTGGCTCATAGCTAATTTTGATGATGAGACAGTTGTGGATTTATCCAAGGAGGCTTCTTCTCAAGTCATTGGTTTCTCTAATAAACCAATAAGAGAAGGTGTGTCAGTGTTTGTTGACGGAGATGACATGTATCTTAATAATGGAATCGATAATAAAAAGATTGTTGCTACTAAGGACTTGAAAATTGTTGGAAAGCATAATATCTCTAATGTTATGGCAGCTGTTGGAGCCGTTTATGCTTATGGGGTTGATTTAGATAGTATAAAAAAGAAAATAACCTCACTGAAAGGTGTTGAGCATAGATTAGAGCTTGTGAAGGAGGTTAATGGTGTTAAGTATTATAACGATACTGCTGCAACAATTCCTCAGGCTGCTATCTCAGCTATCAATTCTTTTGATCAAGATATTATTTTAATTGCGGGAGGGTCTGATAAGAACTTGGACTTTACAGAGCTTTCAGAGGTTATCATTGATAAGGTTAAAGGACTAATCTTATTGAAGGGTGACGCTACGGAGAAATTGTCGATACAGATAAAAAATAGTCTTTCAGGGGAGGGATTGGAAGGAAAGGTTGAAATTGTGGATTCTATGGAAAAGGCCTTGGAAAAAGCTTGTAGGTTTGCTGAAAAAGGAGATGTTGTGTTGCTTTCTCCTGGTGCGACTAGTTTTGGACTCTTTTCAAATGAATTTGATAGGGGGGATAAATTTAAAGAAGCAGTGAATAAAATAAAATAATTTGTTAATAGTGAGTAAAAATTGAATTATGTACGATTTAGCGATAATTGGTTCCGGTCCAGCTGGTCTCTGTGCGTCTGTTTATTCTTCAAGGTATGAGGTTAATAATATAGTTATTGGTGAGATTTCTGGAGGATTGACTACTGAGACGCATGAGATTGGTAATTGGCTTGGGACAGAAAAGATAACTGGTTTTGAATTTGCAACCAACGCGGCAAATCATGTGAAGAGCTTGGGAGCAGAAATAAAAAATATCTCAGTTGATCAGGTGAGTAAAAAAGGAGAGGATTTTGAATTACTGTTAAGTGATGGGGGAACAGTAAGGTCAAAAGCAATACTTTTGTCGATGGGGACAAAGCATAGACACCTAGGTATTCCAGGAGAAAAGGAGCTTGCTGGTAAGGGAGTGTCATATTGCGCTACCTGTGACGGATTTTTTTATAAAGATAAAATTGTGGCTGTTGTGGGTGGAAGCGATAGTGCCGCCAGTTCTGCAGTACATCTTTCAAACGTTGCAAGGAAGGTTTATGTCATCTACAGGGGAGATGATTTACGCGCAGAAAGTTTTTGGAAAAGGAGTATTGAAAATAATTCAAAAATAGAAGTTATTTATAATACGAATGTAAAGGAGGTAATTGGAGATGATAAATTGACTGAAATATTATTAGACTCTTCTTATAATGATTCAGATAAATTAAAAATAGACGGGATATTTATTGAGATTGGACTCGTTCCAAGTACGGATATCATTAAGGATATGGGAATTGATTTAGATGAAGAGGGATATATAAAGGTAGAGACTGACGGAAGAACCAATATCTCGGGAGTCTGGGCAGCTGGAGACATTACAAGTGGCTCAAATAAATTCAAGCAAATTATAACAGCAGCTTCTGAGGGAGCAATTGCTGCAAGTGGTATCCAGGCATACCTACAGAGATAATAAAAAAACCACTTACTAACAACGGTAAGTGGTTTTTAATTTTGGCAAAAGAAAAACCCCTTTTTAGAGGGGTTTTTATAATAAGTAGGTGACTATTTCTTAGCTGTTTTCTTTTTCTTGTCTGTAGCTTTAGTAGCTTTCTTAACTTCTTTCTTTTTCTTGTCAGTAGCTTTAGTAGCTTTTTTAGCCTTAGCAGCTTTATTCTTTTCAGCTTCAGCTTTCTTTTCGTCAACTTTACTAGTAAGCTTCTTGAATCTTTCAATTCTACCAGCTGTATCGATAGTTTTTTTCTTACCAGTGAAAAATGGGTGACACTGAGAACAGATTTCAATTTCAATATTTTCTTGAGTTGATCCTGTTTCTAGTTTTGCTCCGCAACCACATGAGATTACAGCTTTTTCATGGTATTCTGGGTGTATATCTTTTTTCATAATATTTTAATAAAAATCAAATAAATAAATTTTAACTGTTAAATTGATAGACGCTTCTTTTAAATAGTATAACTAAAACGAAAAACAAACACAAGATGTTAGTTTCTAATAACTAGCATTCAATTTCAACAAAAGTAATTGTATCATAGCAATTAACAATTGACAAGTGTTTTATATTTGTTATACTAATATGTGATTGTTTTTTATGTGTTTTTTATTAAAAATACAAATAATCATGTTCTTTTTTGAAACTCGTTCCTGCCATTTTTTTGGTGCATGAGTTTCTATTTAATTAGAAAAAGAGCAGAAGTTTAATTATCTTTAAATTAAAGAAAAGGAAAAAATTATGAGTAAAAAAGTTGAGAAAAAAGAAAAAGTAACTGCTGAATGGGATTACGCGAGCACAGAAATTAGCTTAGAATCTATGCTTAAAAGTGGTGTTCATTTTGGACATCTTAAGTCAAGAAGAAATCCTAAGATGAATGAATACATTTTCGGATTAAGAAACGGAGTTAATATTATTGACTTAGAGAAGAGTTTAGTAAAGCTTAACGAAGCATTGAGCTTTATGGAAGGAATCAAAAAAGAAGGAAAGAAGATCCTTTTCGTAGGTACTAAGAAACAAGCTAAAGGTTTGATGAGGAAGGTTGCTGAAGCATCTGAGATGCCTTTCGTTGTAGAACGTTGGCTTGGTGGTACTTTTACTAACTTTAGAGTTATCAGAGGTAGGACAAAATATTTAAAAGATTCACAAGAGCAAATGGAGAGCGGAGCTTTTGAAAAATATACCAAACTTGAAAAATTGAAGAAAGTTGAGGAAATTGAAAGACTAGAGAGAAAGATGGGTGGAATCAAGAATATGAGCGAATTGCCAGCAGCTATTTTTGTAGTTGGTGCTAAAGAAGATTCTCTAGCTATTGAAGAAGCTCTTAAAGTAAATGTTCCAGTAATTGCAGTAGCTGATACTAATAATGATCCAGAAAATATTGATTACATAATTCCAGCTAATGATGATGCTGTTTCTTCAATCAGAATGATACTAGGAGCTGTTGCTAAAACTTTGACAAAATAAGAATACTGATAATTCAAAAGATAAACTTATAAAAATATGGGATTAGAATTAATAAAAAAAGTTAGAGAAATAACAGGAGCAGGGATGGTTGATGTGAAAAAAGCTATTGATGAGGCGGGTGGAGATGAGGAGAAGGCTATTGATATTTTGAGAAAAAGTGGACAAGGTAAGGCTTTGAAAAAAGCTGATAGAGAAGCTAGAGAAGGTATTGTTGCCTGTTACGTTCACTCTAATCAAAAAATCGCTTCAATGATAAAGCTTTATTGTGAAACTGATTTTGTTGCTAGAAATGACGAATTCCAAGAGCTAGCTAACGATATCGCAATGCACATAAGCGCAATGTCTCCGAAGTTCTTGAGTCCAGAGGCTGTTTCTGAAGATCTTGTTGCTAAGGAAAGAGAAATTTGGGCAGAACAAATGAAAGAAGAGAAAAAACCTCAAGAAATAATGGATAAGATTATGGAGGGTAAGGAAAAGAAATTTAGGGAAGAAAGTTCCCTTTTAACTCAAAGTTTTGTTAAAAATCCTGACCTGACTATTCAAGAGCTGATTAATGAAAAGATTGGTAAGATGGGAGAAAATATACAAATTGGAGAATTTTCACGTTTTGAAATATAGAAATTTATCCTAATTAATTAAAAACTTATTCTAATTAATATTGTATGTTCAAATATTTAGTATCTGTAAACAGTTGGGATGAGTCTAAGCCCTACTTTAGTAAGGATGAATTCAAAGAGGGTGATAAGGTTATTGTCATTAGTGAGATAGGAAATGACCTAGGTTCTGTTGAATCTATTTATAAAGGAAAAGATGATCCTCAAAGTAGTATCTTAAGGTTAGCTACACCACGGGATATTGATAGGTTTGAAGAACAAAACAGGAAAAAGGAGAGCGTATTGGATATTACACATAAGGAAATTAAGCGAATGGGCTTAGAGATGAAGCTTGTTGATATCCACGCGTCTCTTGATCGAAATATTATAATTGCTTTTACAGCAGATGGAAGAATAGATTTTCGTCAATTGGTTAAGAATTTGTCGAAAATGTTTCAATGTTCTGTGAGAATGAGGCAAATAGGATCTAGAGATGAAGCAAGGAAGCTCGGAGGGTGTGGAATTTGCGGAAGAGAGCTGTGCTGTGCTAAGTTTCCAGGTAGTATCCCAAGTATCTCTACTGAGATGGCCAAGCTTCAACAAGTGTCTCACAGGGGCTCTGAAAGGATTTCAGGGTTGTGTGGAAGATTGATGTGCTGTCTTTCTTATGAGGCTGATCAATATCGGGAGTTACTAAAAGGAATGCCTGAGCTGTATAGCAAGATTAAGGTGGGTGATATTGAGGGAGATGTTATTGAGGTAAACGCTATAAAACAGGAAATCAGAGTAAGAACAAAAGACAATAAGATTGTAAGCATTAAAAAAAGCGAATTAAAATAAAAAAATGCCATATTTGTATTTTATCCTACCGCCAATAATAATGATTGTCAGTGTGGCATCAATATTATTTGTATTGTCACGTAAATCATTTGAATTAGGAAGTTCTACAGTTGTTCGAAAAGAACATTCTGAGGATATTGGCGAGCGTATTAAGTTAAAAAACAAGCTACTACCTTTAGTTGAGAAAGGAGTTCATCGTTTTAAGGCAGTATTATCAAAATTTAATAATTTACTGGACAGCTGGATAAAGTCTATTAGAAAATACAAGCGGCAATCTCAAGATAAGAAAGACCATGTATTGGAAAGTAGTTTTGATTTTAGTGATGAAAGTGAAATTGCGGTGAAACCTGAATTGGAGGAAGCAGAGGATGAAGTCAAACCTGTCGAGAACTTGAAGGCTGAAGTTAATGATACTAGCGTAGCAAAAAGAAGATGGAAAGGTTTAGATTTCAAGAGAGGTGCAAAGAGTACTAATCTAAGGCCTAGGGCTTCTTCTGGATCAAAAGAGGCAGTAAAGAAGGGTGTGTTATTAAAAGATGAAAAGAGGAAATCTCCGATGATAAGTAACTCAGTTGTTTATCCTGAGGCAAGAAGAAGAGAGCTTCAAATGCAAAAAAAAGAAGAGATTAAAAAGGAGCAACTCGAAGAAATTTTGGTAGAAAGAATCGCTCAAGACCCTCGAGATGTGGAAGCCTATGAAAGATTAGGGGATTATTACAGACAGCAGGGGAATGATATTGATGCGCTTTCTTGCTATAAGTATGTCCTAAAACTCAATCCTTTAAATGAAAAAGCGAAGAGTAGTGTTGATAGTATAGAGGGGTTGATTAAAAATAAGAGATAGTATATAATTATGATTGTGAAGTTAGTCACAATCATACGCCGCTTTAGCTCAATTGGTAGAGCAACTGTTTTGTAAACAGTAGGTTAACGGTTCAAGTCCGCTAAGCGGCTCAAGTTTTTTCAGAAAACTTAATAGTAGCATGGGTAGGTGGCAGAGTGGTCAAATGCATCTGACTGTAAATCAGACGTCTTCGGACTTCGACGGTTCAAATCCGTCCCTGCCCACATACAGTGATTTATTATGTGACGTGTCGGAAAATCGTGGATTGCCGTTGTAGCTCAGTTGGTAGAGCGCATCCATGGTAAGGATGAGGTCCGCGGTTCAATTCCGCGCAACGGCTCATTTTTTTAATTTTAAGTAATATACAGAATAATTTTTTTATAACAATATGGCGTCAAGAAAAGAAAACCTAGTAAAGTTAAAATGTGTTGACTGTAACAATATTAACTACTGGTCTAGTAGAAACAAGAAGAAGATTAAAGAAAAGCTAGAATTGAATAAATTTTGCAAAAAATGTAGAAAGCATACTTTGCATAAGGAAATGAAGAAATAGAACTTGTAAAACAGGCCTCCATTAATTTTTTAAAGTTAAGGAGGTCTATTTTAAAATAGTAAAAAGTTTGATATAATGTAACTATTGTGAATTGAAAATAGAATATTTGCGGGTGTCGTATAGTGGTAGTATAGGAGTCTCCAAAACTTCTGGCGGGAGTTCGATTCTCTCCACCCGTGCAAATTGTAATCGAACCAATAAAGAGGCTTAGTTATGAATTAACTAAAGCCTTTTTTTGGTTCTAACATTTTATTGTGATATTATACAGATAAGGATAATGCGATATTTAAATTAATTATGAATTTTGAAGATAATATAAAGCAGCAAAAAGAGGAGGAACGAGAGAGAGTAGTAGGGTCTGAGAAGCTGGAGAAGTTTTTGGAGAAAATTATTGACGTTAAGGATCTCGAAAATCCTGATTTTTTTATGGATATATTGGGTCAGGTAGACTATTCACAGTTTATGGCTCATTTAGAGAGAATTAATGGAATCATCAAGCAAATCCCAATTGCAAATAGGGATTCTTTTGATAGTGAGTCAAAAATTGTAAGTAGTTTTATGATGACAGAGGGCTCAGCTGAGATTGTTCCTCCAAGAAAAGAAATGAGAGTGATTATTATGGAAGAAGCATTTAATAGGGCTAAGGAGATATCTCTAGGTGATGACGAGAATAAAAAGAAGATTGTTTCAAGATTAATTTTTAATGCCATTATTTATCTTCACCCATTCAAGGATGGAAATGGGAGAACAGCTAGAGCTTTGTATAAATTACTTTCTTTGGAAGGGAAAGATGAGGAGTGGAATTTGAGTAAAATAATTAAAGTTCGTTCTGAGAAATTAAAAGATTATCACGAAGGTTTAAATTTTTTTATTTTTGATCAGATGCTTTCTGAAAGAAATGTTAAGTGGTTAAATAGCGAATCAGAAGAGAATTCAGTCTGGCCTCATTATATAGATGAAACAATCGGTATTGGTTTTGATAAGACTTATCTAGGTTTTTTATCGGCATATCAGGCAATGTCTGAAGAAGAAATAAATAAATATGTTTCAATTGGAGAACGGGATAAAAATTTTATAAATGGAGAATCGTTGCCACAGGAATTAAAGAGTAGAATTCAAAGTGAAAAAATAAAATTAAGAGAAGAATTTGTAAGAAAAATACTTGATGCATCTTCCAATGATCAGGAATGGCCAGAAGAGTTATCTAATAGGCTAAAGGATGCATTCGAATAAGAATTGAATAGTTTTAGTTTGATTTTTAAATGTCACTATTTCCTTCAAAAACAGTTTTAACTTCATCTACGATCCCGTGCAAATTAAAAACAAGGCCTTGCAGGGCCTTGTTTTTGTATAGGAATGGAGAGAATTAGATCTGAGAGGTTGACTCTTTTGGTAAATTGTGATAGAATTTTGGAAAGTATTCTTAACAAGAAGTGGATGGCTATCATTAAACCGATTAAATAGAGGGAGTGAAAAAATGACGGATTCATTTGATAGTGCTATGGCAGAGGTTCGAAGGTGTTGTATTGTTCAAATGCGAGAGATTGTTGAAGAGGAGGTCTATTTTGAGGTTATCCCTTGCAAGGAGAATGAGTTGTGTTTGGGCCCGAAGTTCACTGTTAAGAGGGAGGGTAGAAGAATTATTGCAACAGAGGACATCGAGGGAAATGTTTTAATGAACAATCCAGAGAAATTGCTAAAAAAAGCGATGGAAGCGAATCGACTGTTTGTATATAGACCAGGAGTTCGTGTTTTTGTGCGAAGGGTTGCAAATTGCGAGAGTCATCTTGATAATCTTTTTGCTGGATGATTGTTTTAAAACGGTGAAGCAAATGCTGAGCCGTTTTTTTTGAATGTAAAAATGGGTGGGTAATTGTATTTTTTTGATTTGACAAGTTGACGAAAATCAGAAAAGGTAGTAGTATTGGTTGTTGTTCTTTGAGTTAGACAGGGGTTTTATTGTCCATTAAAAGCAAAGAGTGAGGAGGAAGTTTTATGGGAAGAGCAATAGCTTTCTTAGTGGTTAGTGTTTTTTGTATGAGTTGGTGTGCCGTAGCGCTTTCTCAAGTGTCTGGTAGACCTGATATCGATTTGATTGTGAAGGAGATTGGTCTGCAATGTTCTGCTTCGGATGATGACATTGAATTGAGAGCTAGGGAGGTGTTGAGGAGTATAATAAGTTATCATCCAAATAGAAAGATACGAGATAATCTCAATGGATTGTTTGATAAAGGAGAAATAATCCTTGTATTTGATCGGCTGAGTGGTGGTGCTTTTGAAGAGTGGCCAGCTAAAAAAGTTAAGCCTATTGAAGGACGTTTTCTTGATGATAGCGAGGTATACCCTGTGATGATTCTTAATGCACATCGATTATTGTGTATTGAGACGGAGAAGCAGATACTTGATTTTTTCCTTGTGATTGATCACGAGTATGATCATTATAAGAAATGGGCAATTGCTACTCAGAAAGAGTCATTTCGGGCTATGAGGGGTCAAGGAAAGGAGCTTTCTCAAAAAGCTTGTGAATTAATTTGGGATCTTGAAAGATCAGCCTATTTGCGTAATTGTCAGTCTGTTTGGGATTGGGGTTATGAAGAAAGTAGTTTTTCAAAAGGCCTGTGTAAAAATATGGGTGAAAAAGAATTTGATTCCCAGCTGCTCTTATTGTTTTCAACGGGAAAGTATCGCAAGATTGTTGAGTGTCAAAAAATTTGGGAGAATATTGCTATGGGGGGGGGTAGTTAGATAGAAATAGCTACAAAGAGATAAAAATACCGTGTAGAATGTACATATCAATACTGAGCAAGTAATAGACTTTTTTATTACTTGCTTTTTTTATTACAAATTTCTTATTTGTTGTTTCATTAAAATAGTTCTAACTTCCTCTACGAGCCCGTGCAAATTAAAAACAAGGCTTTATAGAGCCTTTTTTGTATAGGAGAGGGGACAATTCGGATTGAGAGGTTGATTTTTCGGGCGGGATGGGGTAGGATTAACTCTCAATATGGTAGTTAATTTAACATTTATAATGGTACATAACAATCAACAATTATAGAGAGGTGTGAGGATGTCGCAATTCAAAGTTATTCACCGTAGAAATAATTTCCCCGCTTTCCCTGTGTCTAATAATCCTGATTCTTTTTTTAAAAAAAATCCCTTGCGTATTGATGTTAGATCTCTTGAACTTGCAATGGATAACTTTTTTGGAACAAAATTATCGGAAATTGACTTAGGAGAGGGTGAGGAGTTTCTTGCCGCTTGTAATAATTTATTAAGAAGGTATTCAAATATTGGCTCAATAGGAAATGCTAAGGGTGTTAGCAGTGAGTTTTTTGGAGAAATAACAAAACCAACAGCAAGTCTGTATGATGACATAGAGGATATGGCAATGAGTATTTCAGAGATGTATCAAATATCCTATTGTCATTATATACTTGGGAAATATAACGCTATGAGAGGTAGCTTTCCTAATGGTTGTTGTGGTATTTCCGCAAGAAATTTGTTAATCGCATTTTGGGAGGCGGGGGTAGCTTCTGCAGTCAAGGCGTGTACTAGTACGTATGATCATGCATATGTGCTAATTCCTTTTGTATTGAGAATGGGTGCTCAAAAAGGTATTATTTTAGTTGATCCTACTTCAGATCAATTAGTAAATGATCCAAAGAAGAAGACTAGAAATCTTATAAGGATTATAACTCAAGATTCTTGGTCATATATTACTGATTGGCGTGGGGGTGCAGATTTATCCGCAGATGAGGTTGAAGTGAGCGCCTGCTATGGATCAGAGGATGTGGAATACGCAGGGTATTTAAGAGAAGCTTTGAAAAATCCTGCAATTAGTGTATGAATATAAAAAATTTAAATGAGAGGAAAATCATCCTCTCATTTTTTATTTTCCACAAAAATAGTTCTAACTTCCTCTACGAGCCCGTGCCAAGTTAAAAACAAGGCTTTATAAAGCCTTGTTTTTGTATAGGGGCTCGTGTAATTAGGGCTTTTTGTGATAAGATTAAGACATAAAACAAATTTAAATTTATAGAATTATGAATACAAATCCAAATGCAATCAGAGTTTTATGTTATGGAGATTCTAATACTTATGGAGTGAATCCAGAAACATTTAAGCGTTATCCTGTTAATGTAAGATGGACAGGTTTATTGCAGAACTTGCTAGGAAATAATTATGAGATAATCGAGGAAGGACTAGGCGGCAGATTTGCTATGCTTAATGATTTAAATAATCTCGAAAAAAACGGTAAAACATATTTAGCTCCTTGTATAAAATCTCATAGTCCTTTTGATATTGTAATTATTAACTTAGGAACTAACGATTTTAAGGATAAATCGTTAACCGCTAAAGATGTAGCGAGTAGATGCGAGGAATTGGTGAAAATTGTTCAAGAAAATGCTTATAATGGTGAGGATGGGGTACCTAAAATAATTTTGATTTGCCCTTCAGAAGTAAACGACACAATTGAATGTGCAATAGAATGGAGATTGGGTAATTCAACTAAAAAAATCAAGCAGCTACCAAAAGAACTTCAATTGGTAGCCGGGAAATATGGTGCTGAATTTGTTAATTTGCAAGAGCTAGTTGAGCCAAGCTTGAAAGATGGGGTTCACTTGGATCCAGAATCTCACAGGATTATAGCAGAGGAGATATTTAATAAAATAACAAACTTAAAGTAAAGGACTAATAGTTATTTAAATTTAGATTATTTTCAAAAACAGTTCTGACTTCCTCTACAAGTCCGTGCAAGATATCAAAGAGGTGTGCTAATGATACGTGCTTTTTTGTTTTGTGAATTTTTAGAATTAAATAGGTATTTAAATACATATTTAATTTCGAAAGAAAAATAGTTACTATGGATTATTTTTTAGTAAGGGCGGGGAGAATTCTAGCTGAGAGTTGACTTAGTGTGGAGATGTGGTAGGATACATGGTCATTAATTTGACGCAGTTTGTTGTGAATTTAGAACTTGTTTATCAATTTTATTGAAGACTAAAAAGAGGAGGGTTTATGAAAAAGGTAGGAGTTTTCTTGTTGATTGTTTTTTGTTGCTGTTTCTGGGGCTGTGCTCAGAAGATGGAAAAGCTTATGTACATTGATGAAGTCGGCAACATGGATGAAGTGATGAAAACAATGCAAGACATGAATAATCCTAGAAATTGGAGGGAGTTTGAAATCCCCGTGGAAGCTGTATTTTGCATTGATAAGAGATCTGAATACCTGGACAGATGTTCAGATAGTAGGGCTTATCAAGTGAAAAAATACTTGCCAAAAAGTATTTCATTTTATCGGTATATAATCTTTAGGAATGATGTGGGGAAAGAACAAATATTCTTGATCGATAATCTTCCAAATGAATCAGATAGGGTTAAAATAACCGAGATACTTGAAGTAGTTGATCCATAGGGCTATTCGAGATGAAGTGCGGCCTGTTGCTAATAGCAGCAGGTCATTTTTAATTTTTTAGGATAAGCCTACTGATACTGATAAGGCGCGTTTTTGAGTAAACGTATTTTTATGGTATAGTAATGTTAGAGGTAAATTTGGTTGGAATCTTAGAGATCGTTACTATCCTGAATAATTGAATATCTTTTGTATGCCCATAAAACTAGCGAATAGTTTTTGGGTTTTTATTTATAAACTTGTAATAAATGAAATGAAAAAATAAATATGAAAAAATATAAAAAAGCGATTCTAATTACTTTAATTTCTGGAGTCTTTTTGAGCTTGTTTGGATATCAATTTTTTGGAGTATATTTCTCAGAAGCTAAGCGATTCAAGGAGTTTGATATGGTTACAGTAGCACCGGATTTTAAGCTTGACGGAAGGGGTAGGAATATTGATTCAGTTGCTTTTTGGGAGAATAAGAATCGCGACAAGACCTTGATGTTTGTGACTGCTAAGGGGAATGAAAGAGTAGAAGTTTGGAGGTATCCTTTTAAAGGAAATGAGAGGAGTTCAATCAGAATTGATGGTCGCCCAAATGGTGTGGCTGTTGATCAGAAAAATGATGAACTTTTTGTAACTGATTCAATAAATAGAGAAGTTATCGTATATTCATTACCTGAAAAAGAAGAATTGAGAAGATTCGGAAGTGGAATAATTGGAGAGGGAGAAAATAGTCTTGATATCTATCATTGGAAGAGAAGAGGACGGGATCAAGTGTGGGTTTATGTAACGGATAATGAATATGTATATGCTTTTGACGCTGAAACTGGTGACTTAGAAGAAACAATCGATCCATCAAATAGGAGTATGGAAACAATTATGGTGGATAGTTACCATAAAGCTGTTTATATTCCTGAGGAGGATGGAGGAGATGCAAAAAAGCCCGGAGTGTATGCTTATAAACCAGATGGCAGAAAATATAAATATAAAGGAAAGAACTATTTTGGGAGAAAAGATGTTTTTGATAGAGATGAAGAAGGGATTACGATGTATAAGTGCTTAGATAGCAATGATAAAGATAAGGGAAGAGGATTTATTATTGTGGCCGACCAGAGAGGAAGTGAAACTGATTTTGAATTTTTTGACAGAATAAAGTGGAGGCACCTGGGAACTCTAAGAATAGAGGGTGTTGGAAATACGGATGGAATTGCTTCAATCCAAGACAGTCTTAGGGGGTACTCAGAAGGTTTATTTGCTGCAGTTGATGATGACAAGTCTGTTGCCATTGTCGGTTGGGATACAATCCTAGAGGCTACTGGACTAGACTGTGATAAGGATTGGGATTCAGACACTGGATTATTTATTGAATAGTTTAATTTTAATAAAAAATCATGAAACCAGAAGGCAAAATGGAAGGATATTTCTATACTAAAGGAGGATCTGAGTAGTTGATTGGTGGTGCTGATATATAATAAAATAAAAAAAGCAAGGGGTGATTTCCTCGTGCTTTTTTTGTTTATGCTCAAGTTTGCATTTTCCTTATTTGGTTTAAGCGGGAAATCTAAAAATGTGAGGGGTCGGGCAGTGATTACTGGTTTTTGCCTTGACATTTTTATGAAAATGTAGTAACATTGAGAGTCAAATTAGACAAGATAGTAACTTAACAAAAATATAATCAAAAAGGAGAAAATCGATGGAAGATTTAATGACTAGGCTTGTAATGATTGTAGGCATGTTTGCTATGGGTTGGGGTTTTTGCGAGCTTAAGCATTGCGGGATGATGAGTGACGCGTTGGCGTTTATTTCGGACCCTGAGGTGCGTAATGCAGATAAAAAACCGCGCGAGGAATTCTTTTATTTCTATAAGTATTGTCCGTGCAGCAGCGATTTATTATTTTTTTCAGTAAATGCATTTGGGCAAAGAGAGGCTGATAGGTTGGCTAGCGTTATCTATGCTACTAAGATACTTGCTTATGGAAATACGCTAGAAAAAACGTTCGAGCCTTCGTTACAAAGAACCATTCGAACAGAAGCGACGGCTGGAAGCAAAACAATAAGGTTTCATGTTGAGTAAATAATAAAAAATCAAGAAAAGAGGAGAGCAGAAAATGAAATTTTATGTTAAAGTTCTACTGATAATTTTATTCTTAGCTAGTCCGATGATAGCGCTTGCTCAGCAAGATAATAACGATGAAGCTATTGTTGTGGGTGTTAGTCACTACTATCCGTTTGTCAAGATTTATGTCAAGGATGGAGAAGTAGCTTTTGTAGCTGGAGGTTATTCAGTTGAGTATTGGAATGAGGCAGCTGAGAAGATGGGAATTTCTAATGTCTCATATAAGATACTAAGCAGTGTTGAGGAGAAAATTACTTGTCTTGAGCGCAAAGAATGCGATGTGGCGATAGGCGGAATTTCAGTTGCTGGTGATCGCGAGGAGCGAGTTGATTTTAGTCATCCGACATTTGAGGCAGGATTGGGAAGTATGATGGGCGAGAATGATAACATCCTCCCTAGTTTCAGTAAGAGGACAATAAAAACATTTAAAACATTTTTGATATTTCTTCTTTTTTCAGCGAGCGTTATATTTTTTCTTGAAAGAAGAAGAGGTGGTGTTTTGCACGGACTCGGCATCTGGTTGGCTATGTTTGATTCAATCTGGTTCATTGAAGTTACTGGATCTACTGTTGGATATGGAGGGGTTATTCCAAAGACATTTTTAGGGAGACAATTTACAGCTATCTTTATAATTCCTATTGGATTAAGTCTTTGTGGCCTGTCAATTGGGCAAATATCTTCAGATCTCTCTGCAGATAATGTCAAATTCAATATTTCTAGCTATTCTGATCTCAAAGAGCTGAGGGTCGGCACAAAAGTAGGTTTTTCTAGTGACACCTTGGTGGAAGCAGGAATTAGGCCAAAAGTATTCCCAACTATCGAAGCAGCATATAAAAGCCTCAAGGATGATGATATTGATGTTGTAATATATGACTTACCGGGACTTCTGAGCTATATTAAGGATAATCCAGATTCTGGATTAGTTGTTTCTAATAAAGTATTTCACAAGCACAACTATGCATTTGCCTTTCCCGAAGGTAGCGAATTGCGGGAAAAAGTTAATCGCATTATTGTGAAAAATCCTGAAATCAAGGAGAGCTTATATAATAAATATTTTTAAGTAACCAGTATAACTATATTGGCTATTTGTAAGAGTGTAGATAAAAATCTGCACTCTTTTTTTAATTCCTATTGACAAAATATCCACAAAGAGGTAGGTTAATATGATACTAAAGTGTATCAAGGAGTTTTTTAACAATCAAAATAGTTAAAAGGAGACTGCTGTAATGAAGAAAAAAGTTTTGAAAAAAAACAGTTTTTTTGGTGTGGATTATCCAGATGTTTTATTGTGGAATAAAGATCTTAAGGAATCCGAAAAGTTGGAAATAATCAATAAGGGTGATTTCACTGAAGAGGACATCTTGAGCGGACTTGGTGTTGCTAGTCATAATCTTAGAGATACATTTGGGATTTGTGACAAAGACGAAATAAAGGGTCGTCAGGACCTAGTTCGTTTTTTTATTGAAAATCCCGAGGCAATGCAGCACGTTATCTATAAGAGTGTTGCAAGTCAAATTCCTGATGAAAAAAATAAGTTTCTCAATTTTTTTGACCCAATACAAGATCATAATCCCTATTGGAAAACCGTGCGTGATTTTATTTCGGCATGTGCCGGAAGTAAATCTCAGCGATTAAACGATTTGGTAAGTATTCTAAAGTCAAGTTTACCCTTGGAGGAGAAAGAAAAAGAGATGGCCGCCATTATCTCTGAAAGAGTTGAGACTATCGCGGTAATAGAAGGAGTGGTTTCGGCGGATGTTTTTCTTAATCCTGTGGCGGTTCATAATCCTAAGGACGAGAAAGTTGATACTAAGTCTGAAGATGCAGATTGCGCAGATGTAGAAGAGTATCAGTATCAGTATCGGGTCGAAGCGGTGGAAATGGAATCTAATCGAAGTAAGCTTTCTACTCATGTCCACGGACATAAAATGCATTCATTTGCATTATCTGATGCTAGGCGTCATCCATATCCGCCATGGGTGTACAATAAATGGAACATCCTGAATTGGGTAGGATTTGGTATCTATAAGAAGAAATCAATCGATGACTTAAATGAGAAAGAGCGGCAAAAAGCCTATCGGGACATGGTTATTAATAATATGACTGATGGCTTGAAGCGTGATATAGCTAGCTCTCTAGTGAAATTGATTAACAAACTGAAGCTTGACTCAAATTACTTTTCTGGAGGGTCATTGCGGGTATATTTTTCATATTCAGATAAGGGTCTTATTCTCAAAATTCTTGGATTTGACCCTAGCGTAAAGTCAACAGTAGACAAAGGTGACAAGTTCTATTTTGAGGAACATGCGGGATACAGCCTTGAGATGCTGAAAAGCATTCGTGCAGCTCGCGGAGTATTGCAAAGTGAGTTTTCTGAACACAGAAGGAGGATGCAGATTTCTAATGTTGAGCATCAAATCAGTGAGAATTTTCCTGATTTTTTCTTAAGTTCACACAAATTCCCATCTCCATATACTGATGAAGAGCATAAATGGTTTTCTCTTGAAAATTTTTATGCAAGTCAAGAGCTGAGTCCAACACATGAGGCAATTAAGTTTCATAGAGATTTTTTTTCCAGTCACATGGATAAGTTGCGTGAAGTTGCAACTCTAGCACTGTGCATTAAGCGCAAGTCGGAAGAATTGGGAATCAATCTCTGCTTTCCAGAAATTCTTGATGGAGATCATCATCACGTGGTCAGCTTTGGAGAGATTTACCCAGTTCACTTGCTGGGTCGTGATGACATTGAAGAGGTGAAAGCAATAAAAGGACTCCCTGATTTAAATGGTCAGATGCTATGCCTGACTGGTAGGCATGGAGGAGGGAAGACGGTAAGTAGTCTTTCTGTTACTGATAATGTCTTTTTAGCTCAAAGTGGATTGCCTGTTTTTGGAACAACCTTTCGGCTTAATATTAAAAAGGCGTTAGGAATGGTATTTGTTGAGAGAGGCGCTGGGTCAACGAGTCAATTAATCCTTGATAAGATGAAGAACATCTTGGAGGTGGCTCAAAAATACGAAGGCAAAAATATAGTCTTTGTTATTGATGAAATCGGACTTGGGACTCAAGAGTCCTCCGGATTTAAACTCGGAGTCGATCTTCTAACAGCTCTTAGCAATGCTGGTGTCAGTGTTTTATTCAGCACTCAAATAATGTCTTTGGCTGAATATGCTAGGGATAATTTAAGTGCAGATTGTATTTATGCTGATAAACATCATGTACTCCATGCGGGGATTAATGATGGAGCGATGCAGGACCTGAGAAGAGAGAAAGGTATTGATACTCTTTTAAAGAAAATCAACAAGAAAGGTCGTAAGTAAGTATAGAAAATAAATAAAGCCCAGAGAATAATTTCTCTAGGGCTTTTAAATTTGGGAAAATAGTTATTTTTTTGAAAGTAGTGTATCAAGACAACAATTCTCATTGGTACACCCTCGATAATATCCCCGGGATAAATTATTATCCCAATAGTATATTACCATAGATCCTTCCTTGCATTGCGTGCAAATATTGACAAAGAGGGTAACACTTCTTGCGTCCTCTCTTAAATATTCTTTAACCATCAAAACACTCCTTTTTTACTTTTTTCTAGAGTATACTGAATTTGAAGAGTCTTAATTTTTCACTAACATTTAAACTTAGCAATAAAGTAGTAGAAAGTCAATGGGAGTTGACATATTTTACATTTTGGAGTATAATTCATAGTCACTTAAAGAAGTGAAAAAATAGAACTTTAACAATCAAAAGGAGTGTGTTATGGCTGGATTATTGGAAGCGCTAACTTTTATGGTAATTATAGTAGGTGTCTTGATGATAACGCGGTATAAATTTAAAAAAAATGACACAAGCTTTGTAAAGAAGCTTTGCTACTATTCGGGTGTAGCAATGGCTATCTCTGTCTCCAATATGTTCATTTATGGATATTGGAAGGTGGAATTAGAAAGTTGGTTCTTATATTTAAATTACGCAGTATTCGTTACGATTTTTATTAGCTTTATATTTTTTATTGTAAAAATAAATCTAGAGAAGAGATTTTTTCGGTCAACCATGGTGGGTTTCGCCATCTATTTTGGAAGCGGAGTTTTTTCTACGATTACTATGGAAATCATAAGCAAGGGGGTGTTGTTGTGAATAGGGAAGAAATCTTAGCTATACAACAGGAGCTTTTTTCGGAAGGAATTGACATTATGAACGCAGAGTACTGTGCGTATATTTTGTTAAATAGTTCCGTAAAAGGCTTGATGTCGGTCCAGGGGATTTGTAAAAGACTGAAAGAAATTCGGACCTATTATGTTCGAAAAGTTCTGGATAAGATTATTAGTTGGGATACTAATGAGGTAGCTGAAATTCAAGAACTTCGCACCGTTAAAGATTTTCTCGAAAAGAACTATGTCGATAGAAGTGACTTTGGAGTAGGCACTTTAACTAGTGTAAGTGGTCTTCTTTGCATAGAAGAGGATCATCAAGAACAAGTAGCCGCTGTGAGAGCCTATATCGCAACGCTCAGTAAGGAAATTGCTGAGATTAATGCAATTGCTGATCATAACATCACTACAAGTGTAATAGTAGAAGGTGGATTGGCGGAAATGCTAAGTCAGTGTGAAAATTCCTTAAATACGCTAATTAAGCTTAGAAAGAGTTTGCAGCATTAATACTGAACATGAAACAAAAGGCTACCAACTTAGGGGTAGACTGAATTCAATACCATAGAGGAGTGTTGTTATGTGGGCTAGTCTAATAGAAAAGAAGAAAAAGAGACGTCAAGTGAAAAAAGCGGATTTCATTGCAAAAGTAATAGCCGCAACCACGTGCTGGGCAAATAAGAACGGGTACTCTGATGCGAGTACTGTTTCACGCTTTCATGGTGTGCATAAAATCGCAAAAGCGTTAGGCGGAGTTCGATTAAGAGAGGATCAAGGTGTTACAGATCTAAAGAAAGGTTTAGTGGTAATTGCCGATATGCTATTTAGGGCTAATGGGGAATGTGAGAAGGCTCTAATTGAAGAGTCTGAGATACGAATCACGACTAATGTTTTATTTGTACAGCGTGAAGATGATTCAAAAATTTGGCATGATTCTCATTATGTAGATAAATCAATCCTGCTGATTGAGAATTCTGATGGCCATAGTAACTTTTTCTTTGGCGAGAAGGATGATGCTGGGTACATTGTGACATTTGAATGGCCAACTGGAATCAAGAAAAAAGCTATTCGACCCGCTACGGAGGAAGAGATTCAAGAATTCTTTACTGATGATAGTTTTAAAATTCTTGAAGAAATTCAAAAGGTAGAATTTATCTAGATTATTAAGATGTTTGTTTATACAAGCAGTTTCTTTAAAATAAGAAGCTGCTTTTTTGTATTCCCTAATATCTAGTTCACATTTCAATTCCCACTATGGTATAATTGTTGTATGAAAAAAAGAATTGGAATTGATGCTCGATTTTATGGATCTCTTGGAAAAGGATTGGGTAGATACACTCAAAAATTAATTGAGAAACTCGAAATAATCGAAAACGAAAACCCTCAAAGTGAAAGGGAATATTTTATTTTTCTTAGAAAAGCTAATTTTGATGAGTATCAGCCAAAGAATGATAACTTTCATAAGGTACTAGCTGACTATCGCTGGTATACTTTTTCAGAGCAGCTTAATATGCCAAGACTGTTGAATAAATATAACTTGGATCTTGTGCATTTTCCTCATTTTAATGTTCCAATTTTTTACTTCAGGCCTTTCGTAATAACTATTCATGACTTGATTTTACTCAATTTTCCAACAGTGCGTGGCACAACATTGAGTCCTATATTTTATTGGCTGAAGTTTTGGGCGTATAGGCTAGTGATTGGGATGGGAGTGAAGAGGTCTAAAAAGATTATCACAGTTTCTGAGTTCACAAAAATGGATTTGTGCGAGCATTACAGTGGGATTGATAATAAAATTGAGGTTACATTGGAGGCTTGTGATGTGAGTGGGGAAGATGCAGAGGATGGTGAGAAAGATTTTTTAATAATGAAAAAATATGGTATAATAAAGCCGTATGCGTTGTATGTTGGGAATGCATATCCTCATAAAAATCTAGATAGATTGATACAGGCTTTTAGTGCTCTTGAAAAAAAAGAAAATAGTCTCAAATTAGTTCTTGTTGGTAGGGAGGATTTTTTTTATAAAAAATTAAAAGGATCAGTAAAGGAATTAGGTTCTAAGAATATTATTTTTACTGATTTTGTGAGTGATGATGATTTGGATATTGTGTATAGAAACTCAAAGATATATGTTTTTCCTTCTTTATATGAGGGATTTGGTTTGCCTCCGCTTGAAGCGATGAGTAGAAACGTTCCCGTAACTTGTTCTGATCATGCATGTATGAAAGAAATTTTGGGAGATGGTGCTTATTATTTTAATGGGGAAGATGAAGGTAGTATCGCAAGCGCTATTTCAAAGTTAAATAGCAATAGTGATCTTAGAAATGACTTAATATATAAAGGTGCAAAGCAAGTGAAATTGTATAGCTGGAAAAAAATGGCTAAAGAAACATTAGGAGTATATGAATCATTTTAAATTTGGCGTTATTGGGACCAATTTGAATAAAAATGGATATAATTAAAAAAAAGAAAAAAAATACAGATAAACACCCTAAAAAAGAAGCTACTAATAATCCACAGGTTTATCAATTAGGCAAACGTTTTGATGCTCAAGACGTTCCGTTTTATGCACGCTCAAATTATCAAAATAAATCAGTCAAGCATAATAGAAATTTGAGTCAGCAGAAAAAATATAAGAAACAATCCACAGCTACAAAAAGAGGTTTTTTCTCGGGACTTGATTTAAACAGAGGGGTACTGAATTTCGGATTGTCTATGCTTTTGGCAGTTGTATTGTTTTCTTCTATTTTCTTTGTTCAAAAAGGATTTAGGATTAAGGAGCGGGTGTTGGGTATTTCTACTGGAGCTTACTCTAGTCTAGATGAGGCTGTGGAGGGGATTAAGTCTCAAGACTTCACAATATCATCCAGAAAGTTCGAGGAGGCTTATAGTGGCTTTTCAGATGCATCTCAAGAAGTTGATGGTCTGGGCGTTTTTCTGACAGAAGTAAGTCAATATTTCCCGTACCTATCACAGCTGTCTTCTGGTAAAAATTTGCTTGAAGCTGGAAAAAATATTTCTTCAGCGGGGAAGCATTTGAGTACTATTGCGGAAAAGATATATCAAATCAAAGAAGAAGGGGTTGATAAATACGACAACTCAATTTTACTTTTGTTTGAAGATGTTCAGAAAGATTTGTATTCATCTAGGGAATATATAAAAGCAGCGGAGCAAAATTTAAATGAAATTAAGATAGATGATGTTCCTGAGGAGAAAAGGGCAGCAGTTTTGGATGCTAAGAGTAAGATTGGCACTATGAGTATTGTGTTGGATAACCTATTAGATAATAGTGATATCTTGGTGGATTTGTTTGGCGGTAATGGTCCAAGAAAGTATCTATTTTTGTTTCAGAATAATAACGAGATGAGAGCTACTGGTGGTTTTATTGGTAGTTATGGGTTAGTAGATGTTAATAGGGGGCAGATTAGGAAATTTTTCATCGATGGTATTTTTAATCCAGATGGGCAAATGATTGATAGAATTGTTCCTCCAAAGCCAATTCAAAAGATTAGCGCTGCCTGGAGCTTGCATGATAGTAACTGGTTTCCTGATTTTCCGCTTAGCGCCAGAAAAGCGATGGCTTTCTATGAAAAAACAGGAGGTCCTACTGTGGATGGGGTAATTACATTTACGCCAGTTGTTATGCAAAGAATGCTGGAAGTTACGGGCCCTATTTACATGGAAGAATACGGAGTGACGATTGATAGTAAGAACTTTATTGAGAAAATTCAATATGAAGTAGAAATTGACTATGATAAAGAGGAAAACGAACCAAAGAAAATACTGGCTGACTTAGCACCTGTTGTATTAGAGAAGTTAATTAACTCAAATGACTTACCTACAATAATAAAAACTCTAGAGGTTTTCAATAGTTTAGTAAAAGAAAAGCATATATTAGTATATTCTTCTAATAACAACTTGCAGGGAATAGTTTCGGAGCTAGGCTGGTCTGGAGAAATATTAGACAACTCTCTGGATTATCTAAATGTTATAAACACAAACATCAATGGATACAAAACTGACGGTGTAGTTGATGAAAAAATTGAACATACGTCTGAAATCAGAGAAGATGGGTCTGTGATCAATACTATTGTTATTGAGAGGAGACATAATGGAGGTGATACTAATTACGAATGGTGGAATAAGGTAAATTCTGATTATATGCGAGTGTATGTTCCTCAGGGATCTCAGCTCCTTTCTGTTGAAGGTCAAACAAAGGAACTAAATGATTCTCCAGTGGACTACGACGCGCTTGGTTTTCAAAGAGACCTAGATGTAGTAAGTGAAGAGGAAAGTATGTCTATTGATGAGAAAACCACAACAAGGGTTTACGATGATGCTGAAAAAACAGTTTTTGCTTCCTGGGTTTACGTAAGTCCGCAAGAAGAGGTAAAGGTGAGATATCGATACTTATTGCCGTTTAAGATTGATTCTAGCTCTGTAAATACCTACTCTATTCTAGCTCAAAAACAGTCAGGAAGTATCGGGAGTAAATTTATTTCTAACGTAAGATATCCAAAAGACTGGATTGTTGAATGGAAAACGTCAGAAGAAATGACATTGCAGGAGGATGGCCTTGAATTCTCAGGAAACCTTAATACAGACAAGTTCTTCGGGGTAATATTTAGTAAAAAATAGAAAAAACTCCTAGTCTAAAGGAAAAACTGCATTTTTTGCGGTTTTTTTGTTATTTAAAAAGATGAAATTTGGCTTAAATAAAGGAAAAAAAGGCATTTAGGAGGTGTTTACCCTTGACTTTTCTGTGAAAATATGGTAATATTAACTATTAAATTAAGCTGTTAATAGATATGAAGTCCACCCCCTGTTACTGATGAATGTGGCGATCCAAAATTAGTTTTTGGGTGCTAACTATTATAAAGTTTAAAATGGGTAATTTTAGTATTATAGTAAACTCAATAATGCTTATTACGATATTATTTCCACAGGTAGCTTTAGCAAGTAGCAGTAATGATACTAATACAACCATAGAATTTCAAAGAACAGAGGTAGGTGAATTAGATGCTGAGAAAATTCCCTATAATTATGAAGGTTATGAGCCAATCGAGAATGAATTGGTAAAAGTAAACAAAACTCAAAGAGAAAAAGTTTTAGATAGATGGAAGTCTAAGCAAGGAGAAAAGTGGTCAAACTTACCTAAGGGTAAATTTACAATCAATGCTTCTGCTTATACTGCTTCTGCTGATGAATGTGGAAACAGTAATGGAATCACTGCTAGTGGAATCAAGGTTCAAGAGAAAAGAACATTAGCTTGTCCTCCAGAATACCCATTTGGTGCTAAGTTGAATATCGAAGGATATGGAACATATACTTGTGAGGATAGAGGTGGAGCTATTAAAGGAAACAAGTTTGATATTTATGTAGAGACAAAGAGTGAGGCTTTTGGTTTCGGAAGAAGAAATCTTACAGCTGAATTTGTTCAATAGAGTAAGATGCCCCGTTAACGCGGGGTATTTTATTTTTTTTAATTATATGTTATACCATAGATAGTTAACTGATAACTTTAAATATATGAAAATCACAAAAATATTAGTAGGGGTTTTAAGCCTAGGTGTGTTGTTTCTATTTACTGGCAACAGTGCTTATGCTGAAACAGTACAATCGTCGGAAATGGCGGTTTGTAGTTATGATAAGCAATCAAATTGTATGGTGAATGATTACACAACAGTGTATGCACCTACTGCGGGAAAGTATTCTATGAGAGGTTATGTGGGAAGAGGAACTCATAGTAATGATACTTGTCAGGCACACGAAGATTTTAAGCTTTATATTAATGGTTCCTATGCAGTGACTAGTTATGATAAAAATAACTGCGAACCGGGAAGTAAGAATGTTTATACAAAGGAAGGTTATGGCTATGTTTGGTTGAAAGCTGGAAATAACAATATTAAGATGAGTCATGCTCATTCCAGAAAAGATTATGGAAACACTGGGGAGGCAGAGAGTGTTTCGGTTTCTTTACTTTTCAGCAAGTCAGATCCAATTGATGGAAAATGTGGTTCTTCAAATGGGAAAGTGTTATATCAAAAGCCAACAACTGGGTTATGTAGTGTAGGAGTTGCGTCACCTATTGCTGGAACTTGGAACTGGACTTGTTCTGGAAAATATGGGGGAAAAAATGACTCTTGTAGTGCGAGAAAACCAAGATGTGGAGATAATAAGAAGGAATTAAATGAGCAGTGTGATGATGGAAACAATACAAATGGAGATGGTTGTAGCTCTGCTTGTACTATTGAAAAAGCTTTAATAAAGATAGATAAGAATGATAACGACAACAAGGATGATAAGCAGACTGTACAGAAAGGAAACAATGCTACATTTAAAATCAAGGTGACAAATAATGGAGCTGTTCTTCTGAGAAATGTTTCAATTGTTGACCCAAAGGTGTCTGCTTGTAATCGATTATTTACAACAACATTAGCACCAGGAGGAAGTATACAATATACATGTACTCATAGTAATGTAAGCAACGCATATTTAAACACTGCAACAGTTTCTGCGCTCACTGTTAGTTCTGGTATTTTAGTAAAAGACACAGATACTTCGAAAGTGAATATAATAGCACCACGCTGTGGAGATGAAGTAAAGGATGCTGGTGAGCAGTGTGATGATGGAAACAATACAAATGGAGATGGTTGTAGCTCTGCTTGTACTATTGAAAAAGCTTCAATAAAGATAGATAAGAATGATAACGACAACAAGGATGATAAGCAGACTGTGTTGTCTGGAGGTGAAGCCAACTTCAAAATTAAAGTGACTAATATGGGACAGATTGCTTTAAAAAATATCGCCATTAAAGATGCTCTTGCACCTGGTTGCGACAAACTCAAAGGTGGAATACTATTGTCTGGTCAAAGTTTTTCCTATGTATGCACAGACAAGAATATTACCAATTCATACTTAAATAAAGCTACTGTAAGCGCTGTTTCAATTGATGAGGCGTCTACTGTTACCGACTCAGATACTTCATCTGTTAATGTAAAAAATGATGACCCACTTCCTTTCTGTGGAGATGGCAAGAAGGAATTAACTGAGCAATGTGATGACGGAAATAATATAAATGGAGATGGTTGCAGTTCTACTTGTACCATTGAAACTCCAACTCCTTTCTGTGGTGACGGAATTGTTAAGCATGGAGAACAATGTGATGATGGGAATACTGCTAATGGAGATGGTTGTAGCTCTGCTTGTACTATTGAAACTCCAACTCCAGACCCAAAACCAGATCCTAAGCCAAAAAAGAAATCTAAGTGTAATGGAGTAATAGGTAATTATATTTGGAATGACATTGATAGAGACGGGATTCAAGATGGTAGCGAAAAGGGAATAGAGAACATTAGAATGAAACTAAAGTGGGCTGGAGAAGATAATAAGTTCGGAAACTCTGATGATGAGGTATACAGAACAGATACTAATCATAATGGACATTACTACTTCGAAAACCTTTGCGAGGGAGACTATAAAGTATATGTAAAAGATGAGGATGTTGATAATCTTAAGCAAACTTATGACCCAGACGGGGATGAGGACAACAAAACCAAGGTTGAATTAGATGGAAATAAGGATAGTCACTCAAAAGCTGATTTCGGCTATGCTGGAAAAGTGTTACCAGTAACAGGAAGTGGGGCATGGGCAATTCTAATTGCTACGATAGTAGCTCTGATGTCTATTTGGATAGCTAATAATCCAAAAGCTAAAACAGCGCTACTAAGAAAACTTCTTCCTAAGAAATAGTTTTAGGAAATAAAAAAATACCTAGTTCAAATATGAATTAGGTATTTTTTGTTTCTACATTATTTCCACTCTTCAACTGTGTGCCCATCCGGATGGAGACTCTCTGGTACAGCTCCTTTTCTAGAGGTTTTAAACCTAGCACATTCTGTATGTTTTTCAGAGGTGCAGAATCTATTTGAAACATCAACAAATTTATCAAACTCACCATTCTTGAATTTCTTAAAAGCTGGACACTTTGTGATCTTCTCACAAACATTTTCATCTGTTTCCAGTATTTTATAAAAAGGACAGTCTACATGCTCTTCTGACTGACAAAATTGTAGCATCTTAAAGGATACCTTTGCTGGATAGTCCTCAATTTTTTTGATACATTCTCTTGTGAAGTCAACAAAGAGGGGGCAATGTTTTTCCATATACTTATTAAATAATAATTAGTTACTAATATTTTTTTTAATCTCATCCATGTATTCCTTTGCAATATTTTTCCAACTGTAATTTTCTTTCACATATTTTCGAGCTTGTTTTCCAAAGTTCAATCTAAGCTCATCCTCTGAAAGAAGAGCATTAATCTTTTTTAAATACTGCTCTGCATTTCCAGATTCAGCCAAAAAACCATTCTTTCCAGGAATAATAGCATCCTTAAGTCCCTCTAGCTGAGAAACAAGAACGACTCTTTCACACGAAGCGGCTTCCAATACAACTAAGCCAAATCCTTCCATATCACCCTCAATCTTTATATTAGGCTGCACAAATAAGTCTGCAGTGTTATATAGGACCTTCTTCTCTCCATTACTGATATTGGTAAATAACTTTACTCTTTTCTCTAATTTATTCTCCACGATAGCCTTTTTGATATTATCCTTATCTACTCCGTCTCCCGCAATTAAATACATCACATTTGCATCTAATTTTGGTACTACATTTTCAACAAACCACGCAACTCCTTTTCTTTTTGCGAGCCTTCCTAATGTGAGGATTATTTTCCTACCTTGAAGGTCTAGTTTAGTAATTTTCTCTAAATCCTTACGAGAGTAATTGCCGATAAGTGATTCAGGATCAACTCCATTAGGGATAAAAACAAACTTTTCTTCCGGAATATTTCTTTTAACACCTTCTTCAATAGTTGTATTGCCAACTGCAATAAGCTTATCCATTCTAGGAATGAAAAAATTTACCCATAATTTTTGATATAATGCTAAATCATAGGTAAGATCAAGTCCATGTACAACTGAAATAACTGGTTTTTTTGTAATAATCTTCAATAACCATCCGATAGAAGCAAGCACACCATCTCCAAGTAGGATTGCATCGCAATCTCGGGCATCAGCAATTGCTTTGACAGTAGCATAAGGGAAAAACACGGGAAGAAATTTCTTTCCTCTAGTATTAATAATAGTTTTCACTTCAGCATACTTAGGAAGCCACTGAGATAATTCGTAGTTCTGATTTTCAATACCTCCAATAACAGGAGGGTAGGCTCTGGAAATAAACAGGATTTTCATTTTTTTATCATTGTCCATAGATTTGTCTGTAATTTTTATTTTAAATCAATATTATTTTTTAGAATATCTCTCTTTTTTCATTAGGTACATTTGATCCTCAGTAAGCTTCCTGTTGTTTTTAATCATATCTGCCACAAGAGAGAATATGATAAATTGAAGTCCTACTAACAAGAAGGTTATTGAGACTAGTAGATAGTTTCTGTATGGGGAGATTTTAAACTCTTGGAAGTAGAAAAATAAAAATACTATAAAAATAGCAAATGCTACAAGCATTAATGCAATTCCAGGGATTCCAAAAAATTTCATTGGGCGAACATCTCTAATAGCTTTTAAGATGATTTTAAAACTATTATTAACGAATCCAAATATACTCTTAACCACTCTTGATTTTCTATCAGCGTAATAAGTTACTTTCACTGGAAGCCATTGTAGCTTTAGATTCTTACCAAGTGCATCAATAATTGTTTCTTGAGTATAAGTAAATCCTCCTGGAAGATTTAAGCGCATCATTGTTTCCTTATTAAGAGCACGGAACCCACAAGTCAGATCCTTAATATCAACCTGCATAAATAACCCTACAAGTTTAGCTGCAAATTTATTCAAGAACTCTTTTACCCAAGGAATATCTTTTGCTTTGTACTTTCCAAATCTATCCGCAATTACCATATCCTTCTCATTATTAACAACAGGGGTAATCATCTCTTCAATATCATTCGGATCAAACTGACCATCTGCATCAATGTTTACCATAATATCTGCTCCATTCTCTAGTGCGTTTTCCACAGCTGTTCGAAATGTTACTCCAATCCCTCTATTGATTCCGTGCGAAACGACAAAATCAGCTCCAGCTTCTTTGCTTATTGAAGCAGTTTTATCAGTAGACCCATCATCGATTACTTGTACTAAAACTTCATCTACACCCGCGATACTTCGTGGTATTCTTTTTATTGTTTGCCCAATTTTTTCTTCTTCATTTAATGCTGGCAAATTTACGATTAATCTCATATATTTTAGTTTATAATTACTTGAGTTATTTCTCTCTTATTATTAACTTAGGGTCAACACATTTAAAATCACACTTAACGTTATTGAGTCCTTCTTTAATTAAATTTTTCTGACACTCTTTCAATTTCTGATGACATGCATCTTTTCGTTCATTGAAGTAATGAGTGTTTACTTCATATCCCATATAGCCTAGAACGAATGTAGCTACTACAAATAGTCCGATGAGTAGGATAATATTTTTTACTAATTTAAACATAAAAAAATCAGATAGTTTTAAACTATTTATAATTATCTTTATTTTATCTTAAAAAAGGATAAAAATCAACGCAAAAGAATGCTGAATAAAAATAAGACCATTGATATTTTTGGTATTTTTGCTAAAGTAAAGATATGGAAAAACATTCAAAAATAAAAGTTATTGTAGGAATGTCAGGAGGAGTTGATTCTTCTGTCACAGCCAGATTGCTTCAAAAGAAAGGCTACGAAGTAATCGGGGTGTATTTAGATTTTTGGAAAAACGAATCTGACAAAAACAATGGCTATGAAGATGCTAAAAAAGTAGCAAAAATTCTTGGGATAGAACTGCACAAGATAGACGCCAGATCTGAATTCAAGAGAGAAGTTGTGAATAATTTCTTAAGGGAGTTTCAAGAGGGAAGAACCCCTAATCCTTGTGTGATTTGTAATCCATCAATGAAGTTTAAGATTCTTCTGGGAGCATTAGAGATGTTTAATTGTGACGTTGTTGCTACTGGTCATTATTCTCAGATTAAGGATGGAAAACTTTATCAAGCAGTCGATAAGAATAAAGATCAGAGCTATTTTCTATACGGACTAACAAAGGGTCAATTGAAAAAGATAATTTTCCCCTTAGGCGAATACACAAAAGATGAAATTAGAGAAATTGCTTATGAAGAAAACTTGCCTGTTGCTCAAAAGCCAGAATCACAAGATATTTGCTTTATTCAAAATGGTAACTTTAGAAGATTTCTTGAAGATCATCTGGAAATAGAAGACGGTGATATTGTAGGCGATGATGGAAGCATATTAGGGAGACATGCAGGTCTACCTTTCTATACAATAGGACAAAGAAGAGGAATAAACTTAGGTGGAAGAGGACCTTATTACGTAGCAGGAAAAGATTCTGAAACAAATAGAATTATTGTTACAAATGATTCGGATAGTGAAGCACTACACAGAAGTGATATGATTGTTAGCAATGTTAATTGGATTTCTGATGATGTGAGGTTTCCACTAGAAGCTTATGTTAAAATTAGATACCGAACTTCACCCATAAAAGCTACTATAACCCCGGAAGAAAACTCTAAGCATTTTTTCAAAGTAGAGTTTAGTAATCCGCAAAAAGCAGTAACACCTGGTCAGTCAGCAGTATTTTATGGAAAAAACGAAGAGGTTATTGGAGGAGGAATCATCAATTAAAAATAATATAATTAAAAATAAAAATATGGCTTACGGCTCACAAGATGGTGCAGGAGATGATGCAAGAGAGAAAAATAGAAGAGAGATTCTTCAGAAAGAAAAAAGTCTTTTTGAGATAAAAAGCAAGCTCCGAAGAATGGATACTGAGAAAAAAATGGAAGAGGAGGATCTTAAGAAAATAAAAAAAGAACAGGAGCGATTACGCGTTGAAATCGAAGCCATGGAGAAAGAGCAAAAGAAAGAAACTGATGAGCTAAGAATCGAAGAGCAAGAATTCAAAAGTTTTACAAAAAAGCTTGATGAACTTGTTGATGAGAAAAGAGCTCTGGAAAAAGAACTTAGAATAATGAGATCTAGAAGATAATTTTTTTAAATAAAATAAAAATATGAGTTTATTAAATGATCGTAAATTTGCCAGTATTAAATGATGTAAAAAAATTTGTAGATGATAAGGACAAGGGAGGCTTAAATAGTGGACAAGAAGGAAGGATTCGAGATATAGAACGTAAATTAGGCAGGGGTGAAATGGAAGCTGAAGAAGCAATTAGACTGCTAGGAGTAGAATTAAGAACCAATGGTCTTTATGTTAGTGATCGCAATGTTAAGGATGCGTTAACTGCTATGACAAGGGAATAATTATTTTTGAATTTATTGTTTACATATGAAAGCAAGTGAAATTAGAGAGAAATATTTAAAGTTTTTTGAATCGAAGGGACATGTCATAATCCCTTCGGATTCTTTAATGCCGCAAAATGACCCGACAACATTGTTTACTGGATCAGGGATGCAACCGATGGTTCCATATCTATTGGGAGAAAAACATCCATTGGGAACACGGATTACTGATTCACAAAAATGCTTTAGAGCACAGGACATTGAGGAAGTTGGAGACAATCGGCATACAACATTATTTGAAATGTTGGGTAATTGGAGCCTTGGAGACTATTCTAAAAAGGATCAGATATCTTGGATATTTGAATTCTTAATAAAAGAAATTGGACTAGATCCAAAAAATCTTTATATAACCGTTTTTCGTGGTAATGATGAAATAGGTATCTCTCGTGACACTGAGGCCGTTGATTTTTGGAAAAAAGAATTTTCTGAAGCTGGAATCGAAGCTAAGGATGTTGATTTCTCAGAGGAAAAGGGAATGCAAGGTGGAAAGATTTTCTACTATGACGAAGGGAAAAACTGGTGGTCTCGTGCAGGTGTTACTGGTAACATGCCAGTAGGTGAACCTGGAGGACCAGATAGTGAGATGTTTTGGGACTTTGGTGAGGATCTTGGTCTTCATGAAAAATCTGAATTCAAAGATGAACCGTGTCATGTTAATTGTGATTGTGGACGATTCTTGGAAATTGGAAATAATGTTTTCATGCAATATATCAAGACTGAAAAAGGTTTTGAAGCTTTACCAAAAGGAAATATTGACTTTGGTGGAGGACTAGAAAGAATTACAGCAGCAAAAAACGGTGATCCTGATATGTTTAAAATAGATTCCTTATATGCAATTATCGAAAAAATTGAATGGCTTTCGAAGAAGAAGTATGGTGATTCTGATGACGTGAAGAAATCAATGAGAGTAATTGCTGATCACATCAAAGCCGCAACTTTCATTATGGGAGATGACAAGGGAATTGCTCCATCAAACAAAGATCAAGGATATGTTGTTCGAAGACTAATTCGAAGAGCAATTCGCCATGGAAAAACTCTTGAAATTGAAAAAGAAACTTGGGCAAATCACTTAGCTCAGATTGTGATTGATGAATATAAGGAGGCTTATCCTGAATTGGAAAAGAATTCAGAGTTTATTTTAGACGAACTAAAGAAAGAAGAAATTAAGTTTGGGCGGACACTTGAGAAAGGCTTAAGAATTTTAAATAAATTGTATCCAATAGGGTCAAAAGTATTAGAATCTGATGAGTATCATCCAGTAGTAGGCAAGGATGTTGATCCTGAGAAAGTTTTTGATCTATATCAAACATACGGATTTCCTTTTGAGATGATACAAGAGGAGCTAGGTAAGAGAAATCTAAGAGCTTATGAGGAGGAATTCAAAAGAAGACTTAAAAAGCATCAAGAACTCTCAAAAACAGCCTCAGCGGGGAAGTTTAAGGGTGGATTAGCAGATAGTGGAGAAGAGACCAAAAAGCTTCATACAGTGGCCCATTTGATGCTTGCGGCGCTTAGAGTTGTACTTGGAACTCATGTCGAGCAACGAGGATCAAATATTACTGCTGAGAGGCTTCGTTTTGACTTTTCTCATGATGAGAAGATGACTGATGGACAGAAGCAAGAAGTTGAAGAGCTGGTTAATGAAATCATCAAAAAGAAATTCCCAGTCATGGTTGAGGAAATGCCTATTGATGAAGCAAAGGCAAAAGGAGCAGTTGGAGTATTTGATTCAAAATATGGTGAAAAAGTAAAAGTCTACACAGTTGGAGATGAAAAAGAAACCTTCTCATGTGAAATTTGTGGAGGACCACACATCAAAAACACAAGCGAGCTTGGAATATTCAAAATCAAAAAAGAACAATCCTCTGGAGCAGGAGTTCGAAGAATTAAAGCAATCCTAACGTAATGATATCTTTTTCAGTTGGACTTCCTCCTGTATTTGCTGATTCAAATATCGACGAGGTTATTTTGGCGGTGTCCATGTTTGTTGGTATTATTATTCATTCTGTGGCATTATTGGTGTACTAAATTTAATACAGTATAGTAACGATAAGAAATAATTAGTCAACATCACTAAACCCCGCCTAAAAAACGGGGTTTTTGCTTGACAACGTATCGAAAATATGATAATATTGTGTATTAGTTCTTTTTAAAAGAAAAATTCATAATCAAGTAAATTATGCAAAGGGGAGGTAGTTATTATGAGAGGTTTTGATACTTGGGCATTAAATGGGTTTCAGAAGTTTTCTCACTGGACAGATGACTTAGTGGGGGTTAATAATTTCTTCTGGGCAAAATTGATTAATGTAATAATGTTTTACCTCATTTGCCTACAATTCTACATCGACGTAGGTCATGTTGAGGGAACTCCAGCAACTGTTGCTCTCAGTAGTTTAGCAGGATTACATTTGATCCTCTGTATTCTTCTATTCCTCGGCAGCTTAAAAGCCGAGGGTTCTTTTGAGGAAAATTATAAACACGTAGCAAATGAGCTGGCTACTTTCTATCAATCGAGGTATGGTGCGATAGCTATGTTTGCAGCAGATGCTGTAGTCATTGCAAAGGGAGGCATATTTATAGTCATAGCAAAAGGATTACTTGTTGCGGTGTGTTATTTCATAGCTTGCACTCCAAGGCCACCCTCGGAAAGCAGGGTAAAAAGATGGATAAAAAGGACCATCGGTAGATATTTTCCATATCCTGTATAATTTTCGATAAGGAGATTCGCAATTTTTGATTGACAAAACATCAATATTATGCTAATATTGTATATTAGTCCTTTAAAACAGCAATTCAAAAAACACTGCAACAACACAACGGGAGAATTATCATGAGAAAGAGACTGAAGTACGTTATGGAGTTAATTGCATTTTTTACAAAAAACGTGGCTCCTTTCATTTCTGAAAAAGACATTGATCTTCTAAGGCAGTGTCGAGGTATGGACGGATTTAAAAAACGGATGATCCAAGTTTTGCCGCCGCTAGAGCTTAAGGCAATGAATATGCAAGAAGAGTGTTCGCTGAGAGTCATAAAGCATCTTATTCTGCATGATACAGAACATATACATTTCGGAGGAATACGTAATTTAGGACTCTCAAAATTATTCGAATTATTGAATGACGAGTACTTAGGCCAAGAATCAGAAACTAATAGGTTCAATCTCAATGTGGCATTAATTCCATTGCAGGAACTGTGTCCTGAAGAAATTGAAGTTGAGCACTTTCTTCAATTAAAAAAACATCATAACTTCGATGTTTTTGAGTTAAATGAAATGCTTGCGTTTGTTGTATCGCTTGCAGGTAGAGAAAAGGATCTTCCTGAAAACAAGATTCACTGCGCGGTATTTGGTTGTCGTAGAGGATATTACAAAATAGTTTTCGAGAGAAGGTCTGAGCGCTACTATCTTAGCCTTGAAGAATCGAATAACAATATCTTTTTCGGCGATGCAGAGTTTTTAATTGCTAAAATTAAATAAGTAATACAACAGGAAACTCAAAAGGAGATTCGCAAATGCGGACTCCTTTTTATTTTACAAAGAAAATGGGGGCGGGGGATTGATTTAATGTCTGTTTTGAAGTATACTCCATTCATATATTATTTAGCACGTTTACAATAAAAAAAGTTTACCAACTCAACCATGGAGGTTTTTATTTTTTATACCAGGATACTTCCTTCTTGAATTAAATACAAGAAGGAGAATAGTAACCTTAAATTCAACACAAGGAGTCAGAAATGACGACACTTCCTAAAGAAAGAAAAATATTTGTACTTGATACGAATGTTTTGCTGCATAGTCCAGGAGCTATTGATGCTTTTGGAGACAACGATGTCTATCTTCCAATGACTGTCATTGAAGAACTCGATAAGGTTAAAAAATACAAAGACAGAGAAGATCTCAAAAGAACTGCTCGGGAAGTCTCACGGTTTATAAACAAAAAAAGAAAAGGTGTAAACTTTGGAGATCCAATTCCTTTGAGCGGAGGAGGAAATCTCTTTATTTTGATTAATCATCACGAGGATATTTTAAAAGTGATGAAGGACTGCAATCTGGAGACGAGTGTTAATGATAACTGGATTTTAGCAGTTGCTAAATATCTTCAAGGTAAGCACAGTGAACGAGAAGTTATTTTCATCACCCAAGATGTCAATGCTGGACTGAAAGCTTGGTCTTTAGGGATTAAGGACGATGATTTTGATGACCTTGGGAGAAAACCAGAACTAAGAAAGGAGAGTTCATATACTGGATTTAAAGAGATTGAGGTTTCCGCTCAAGAGATCGACGACTTCTATAAGGATTCCGGAATTGTTTTGTCTTCAGAATTGAGGCTTCGTAAAAATCAATTTGTAATACTGAAGGATGAAGGCAATTCAAAGCATTCTGGAATTGGAATTGTTGATGGTGGTGACTATGCAGCTGTGGTGCCTGATATTGTTAAAGATATCTTTAGCATCAGACCGCGTAACGTTCAACAATTGATGGCCGCAAATTTATTGTTAGATCCTGATATTAGTTTAATTACACTGACGGGCGAGGCGGGTACTGGTAAAACTCTTTTGGCTATGGCTTATGCTTTGGAATCCATTTTCAATGCTTCTGCGAGAGTAATTGAGGGGCGTGAAGATCCCATATTTGAAAAAATTTATGTCTCTCGCCCTTTGATTCCAATGGGGAAAGACTTTGGTTTTTTGCCTGGGAATAAGGATGAAAAAATGAGTCATTGGATGCAACCGATTATCGACAACCTTGAATTTCTGATTGCAGAATTCAACAAAAAAGCAGCTGATGATAATGATTTATTCCCCTATTCAGTCAACGATTTAATCAAAAAAGGCATTCTCGTTTTTGAGCCCCTGCAGTACATTCGTGGAAGAACAATTCGAAGGAGCATAATCTTGATTGACGAGGCTCAAAATCTGACGTCTCATGAAATGAAGACAATTGCTACAAGAATTGGGGAAGGGTCTAAGATGATTTTTACTGGTGATCTTAATCAAATTGACAATCCCTATCTTTCATCGTACTCCAATGGCCTGGCTCTGTTTATCGAATGGTTGTATCGTGATAGTGACATAGCTGCTGAAACTGGACATATTACGCTGCAAGAAAACTTGCGGTCCACATTCGCCAGGAGATTAACCAAAGCACTTAAAAACTTTGGCTAACAAATGTCAGAGAATAATCATACTCCCCGAGAGATCTATAAAGATCCTGGGGAGTTTTTTAATATACGAATTATAAATATCTCATACAAATTTAGAAATTTAAAGATAGAATGGATAAAAATAACACTCCCGAAAAACCCCGTGGTTAAGCCAAAAAACGACCTCTAAAACTGCGCTCTAAGGGGTTTTGTAATGTAAGGTGGTATGAGTATACCATAGAATATGGCTTAACAGAGCCAAAAAACAGGGTTTTTGCTAAAAGCTACCTAATTTCTAAAATAAGCGAGACAGGACTAAGGAGTAGGGGTGTTGTTCGGAAAAAAAGACTCTTTTTTATTATCCGTAAAGAGGGGGTATTCTTTACTTTCTGTATTTGAAGTATTTGAGTAATTACAAATAAACATACTGTGTCGTGTAGACGAATTATAATTATACAATTCTAGTAATGAGATAATAACTGATGAAAAGTATTTTTTTATTCTAGTTAATAAATTATTTTTTTATTACACTCAGTTTAAATTAAATCTAAACTTTTTTTAGAAAATATAAAATAGAGTTAAATAAATGATCTCTAATGCAATTTGAGATATAGTCAGGTATATTGATATCAAGAATTATAAGCATACAGTTGAGAGAATATATTTTAAATAATTTAGAAAAAATAAATCAATTCTAAGTAATATTTTTATTTAAGTGATATATTGATACCAAAAATTATATTACATTTCTTACAGCTCAATTTTGAGCGTCGTCTTAATAGACCCATAGCAATGCATTAGTATACTTAATCTATTAATATAATTACTCATATACAGTGCACTAAAAGTAATAAATATGTAATATTGAATAATGCTTTAAATAAAGGTTTTATTTAGCTCTATGTCGTAAAAGATACATTTGGCGACACGGATAATATAGCTTGAATAAGCCCTTTTCTTTATAATATGTCACTTTAAGCTCTTTCTAGAATCCCTCTTTTTTCTAACTCATATACAGTATTATTTCCTATTAAAAAACGGGATAGATTTTTCTACCCCGTTAGTACTCCACTGTAAAAGCATTATTTGATTAAAATAAATCAGGTCGCGCTCTCTCACTGTGACTTTCGTTCTCCTCTGTGCAAGTTCCATGACATCTTGAGCAAGTAGCTACCACTATACCAGTCCCTCCGTTGCCTACTGACCCAAACTGACAACCTGCGCCTTTGCATTTTTTGCACGGGTTATCATTAACAATCTCCCCCGCTCCTTCACAGGTTGGACAGGTTGTTAGTTTTTTGCCGTTGCATTTTGGGCATTTTTTAAAATGAAACTCCTTAAGAAAGTTAAAATTTTCAATCAAATAAGTCTTGAATTTACTGAGTCCTTGAATACCTGTTCCATTACAGGTGACGCAAGTTGAAACCGTTACTCCCATCGACATGCCTTTGATAGGACCTATTCGAAATCCTTTGCCCTGACAATCTGGGCAAGGTTTTTTTGGCGCAAGCCCTCTTTGATCACAAGCAAGGCAAATTATATCCCCAGATCCATTGCAGGCTGGATGTGGACATGGACGATACAGTAGTTTTTCATAACTCATTTCCTTCTCCCCTATTTTTGAGTTGATTTATTTTTTTAAAATACTAATTTTGCTTGATTGAAATATAGTCCATTCTAATCAAAAAGTCAAAGACTTCTACTCAGTAAGACTTGCTTCGACCTCTAATTAAACTGATTATATTATTCCCAATTAAAAAACAGGATAGATTTTTCTATCCTGTTAAATTGCAAAACTACTTCTCAATCATGATCATCACTGGGCTCTACGTTAAATTTGTCCCATTCATCGCCACACACTGGACACGATTTATATTCATCCCCTTCGCACTTGGGACATTTTTTAAAAAATAGCTTTCTAATCAAATCATCACTCGGAAACAAGCAAAGGTTTGCACGTAACCATTCTGAGCAGGTTGCTCTTTTGGACTCACCTGCATAGATGGAAACAGCAAGAGCTTTCAGAATTCTTCTGTCCAAAAACTCTCTGATTACTTTTTGACACCTAACGATACTTCTCAATCTCTCAGACCCTGTTCCTTCACATGCCCAACAAGTTCCATGAGATGAGCCCGTTGCTCGCTTGATCTCCTCTGACAGCCAGGGAATTTTTCCTGTTCCATCGCAAAATGAACATGGAAGCCTAGGAACCTCTCCGTGCACATTGCAGTCTGGGCAAACTTCTACTCCCAATTCGTTACACTTCGGATTCGAACACGGACGTTTTCGTTTCTCTAAATTCATTATGATCCTCCCCTATTTGTAGTTGAAGTTTTTTTGTTAAGTTACTAATTCTAATCTGAATACAAAATATAACTTGGAAGTATTAAAAAGTCAAAGGTTTTTCAGCATATTTCCCTCAGTTAAGCCATATCCCAGAGTATACACACACCACCTCGCACATCAAAACCCCTCAGAACGCAGTTTTAAAGGTCGTTTTTTGGCTTAAATAAAGGGCTTTAAATAAGTATCCACCGACTTAAACTTTTACTTGATATTAGCCTACTCTCCTTTTTCAATCAAAAAACAGGACAGTAGCCGAATTAATAGATTACCCCATAGCAAATAAAAAAGAGCTAAGAAATTAGCCACAATAAAATGGATGCTTTCTTAGCTCTTCTTGCTTACTGCATTGAGCGCTGGTTTATTTCAACCGAATTGTAACTGCATTATAACAGATTATTTGTTTTTGTCAAATTTCAAATTTAACTTCTATTTCTTCTTAAAAACAAACTCATTTTTTTGAACAGTTTCATTTAGTAGCAAAGTGGATGAGGATTGATTTCCTGAAAAATAATGAGTCAAAGAATTCTCATCTTTATTATAAATTACATTATCTGGAAACATTGCATTCAAACAATTTTCAATTCTTTGATTCATAGCATTTAGAATTCTTTCATCCCCTTGAGAATTATTATCTTTATTATTAATAATTTCGCCATCTGCAATTTTTGGAAGATTTTTTTGCATTTTTCTTAATATCGCCATATTAAATTTAAAATCTTTTGCAGGCACTTGATTGGAAAATAGCGCATGTCCATAAATAAAAAAGTAAACAGGAGTCATCATTGGGTAGTACCCTGCCAAGTTATACATTATCTTTGTACGTTTTTTAGGATCCTTGGATCCTGCAATCTTTTCCAATAATAATTGTTGGAATGATTCTCTTGTATATTTATTTTGATCAACAAAACTTAATTCTAGTTCAATACAGTATAGTCTATCGACCCCAAGATCTTTTGACCAGTTCTTTCCTTGCGCATAAGTTTCTAATATAGAATAAATTCCTTTGGATAATACTCTGCTTTCACCTTCAGGAAGGTTTTTAATTTGCACCGTTAGAAAAGAGAGCTGTCTCATGAATTCTGTTTTTTCTTCTGAGTTAAGATACATTAGACTATCTTTAAAAAAACTAAGAAAATTCTCTAATGTATTGATCTCAATGAGATTAGTGAATTTCTTATCATCTTCAGTGTAATGATATTTTCTACCTAGATATAACTCAAATATCTTTAAGAATCGCTTAAGGACGCCTAAGCGATTCTGATCTTTGAAGTCCATGCTCGTTAAAAATAAATCTCGATAATTACCGAAGATAATATTTGCCATCTTATTTTCACGCATTATATATTTCGTCATGTCTTTATAGCTGGATTTTAAGTCATGCGATATTATTGAATCATCTATAAATACTCCAAGTATAAATAGCTTTCTTAAATATTCTTCTATGTGATGTATATTTGTCTCAGGCTTAGCCTTTTTGATAATTGATACGGTTTGCAGTAAGATATATCTAGATTTCACTGCCACTTTTAAGAAATCTTCTCCAGAAAAATCATGTTTCAAAACTTCTCTTAATGCATCATTGACTATGGTTTTCTTGAGGAAATCCTCCCAAAAATAATCAGCTTCTTTCACCATTAAATCAATTAATCCATGATAAATTAATGTGTCATAAGGTGCGCATATAATTAATTCCTTAACTTGTTTTTTTGTAAGTTTTTTAATTGACCTCATTAAATCAAACGCTTGGAAAATGCAATAAAGCAATATAAAAAACGCAAGAATTTCCCAAAAAATTGGATATCCAATTATCGGACGAGGCTCCCCAGAAACATAAGGAAGCGTGGCCCCAATAAAGGTAAAAAATAGAACCGACAAAGTAAGATAAATTATTTTTTTCAGCTGTGATCTCTTTATTTGAATTCTTACTCTAAAACGTTTTTCTAATAATAATGCATATATAGCAACTACTATTGCCAAGCTCGATACGGCTGTTTCAAGGTTAAATAAAAAGTGATCATTAAGATGTGTTTCTGGACATTTAGCAAAAAAGTTTAATCCAAAACAATATATTTCATTCATAATTTGCAGTAAAATCTACTTATATATACTAAAAACATAGCATAAAGTAGGCTGAAAACCAAACACAACTAATCTATTTTCTTAAGTTTAATTCTATTGGTAGAATATTAAGTTTTCCCTTAAAAGCAACTCTCAAAATAACCTTGTCATAATTTCCTCCCCAATCTTGCATTTCCAGCTCATTATGGATTTCCTGAAGTATTTGATCTTTTTGTTTTTGTTCGATTTGATCTTGTGTCATAGGTCTCTATCTTTTGATCATAAAGTTAACCAAAAGCTTCCATGCTAAATTAGGAACGAATCTTGGACAAGATCGAATACAGTCTTCTATTTTAAAGTTTTCCTCAAATTCCCTTGCAATTCTATCACCTTCTTTCTTTGAATACTTTCTCATTTTTTTAAGCTTTTGTATTTTCCCCATTTTGGTTTTATTTTATTTTTTTAATTAATCTTTCGCTTTTGGTCTTGACAAAATTATTTATATATGATATACTTTAATATCCTGAATTTTTAACAATGTTGTTGCAAGGTAATTTTTCACTAATTCGGAAAAGGAGTGCTGTTATGAGTAAATCGAATCAAGAATTGACTGGAGATCGTTGCCCAAGCTGCAACGGAAGCGGGACTATAATCGCTGACTGTGGAGGTTTTTCTGCTCAGGTGAGCTGTCCCGATTGTGCAGGAACAGGACTGATTAATAGTCCTAATGCCTGTAAAGAATGTAAGGGAAGCGGTACCGTAATTGCTAATATGGGATTTGCGGTTGAAGTCAACTGTGAGCGCTGTAACGGATCAGGATTGGAGCCTTTAAGTTAATACCAGCTTCAGAGATGAACTAAAAACTACTGTTAAGGTGTTGATAGCGTAATGCTGTCGACACCTTTTTTATTTAAAAATTACATTTTCAGTTAAGTCGTATTTTTGTAAATTCATAATTCGCATACAAAAAAGCCCTATCTTGAAATTTCAAGCTAGGGCTGAACGTTTTTCTGATTAGCCATTTTTCACTCTCACAACCTTTGTGCCACATCCGAAAGATAAGCAACCTTTATTGAAAAGTGGAATCACATCAGACATTGCTTCTTGTCCATCAGTGGTTCTAAATCGCATTTGAAGAAGCATTGCGTCATAGCTAGTTTCAACTATGAGGTACTTTGTGTTGCCATGAGAATCCATGACCAACTTTTTAACAACCCCAGTAAACTCAGTGGGTGGCACATTCAGATTTTAATGAGAACACTATCTACAAATAGTGCTTTTTAAATTATATTTACTAATATTCTTAGTCATAGTAAAATGTTTCTTCTAGTAAAGTTGCCTCCTCCAACGTGAGAGCACCTTCTCCTGACTTATTAGCTGCACTTAGTCGAGATGTTGTTATAGAGAGCAGTAGTCTTTGAATGTATCGCTCTTTTTCAGTGACCCATTCTTTTTGATCCTTTTCTCTTAAGGCTCTGAGCCATTCCCCATTCACAATATGAATGATGGCAACTTCCTTAACCAACAAATCTCTACCCATCAACAACTTATACGCAACCTCTTTGATAAACTCAATGTCCAAATTAGCCCACTCGAGCTTCTCAACTATCTCAACCCTGGTTACGCGTTTCTCAAGAAATGCCTTGGGCGGAAATGTTCTCAAATACTCCATGGCATGAATGGTGCGAAATTTATCCAACGCAGTCATAACATCGCGACTCAAATGATCTATTTTAATCACCCGCGCTTTTTCTTTGAATTTCTTAGACGCATTCATTCTAATCAACCTCTTCTTCTAGGGATGCTTTTCCTGACATTTTAAATATGTACAAACAAAGTAATATCGAATATGCAAATATTGTTAGGAAGTACATATTATCATGCGTAATATCGACACCGCACATACTTAATAAGTAAGTCTGAGCTTCTGTGATAATGGCATATATGAAAATAAAAATAAAAGCTACTAAATTGTTTAAAATAAAAAGAAGTTTTTCCAGTAAATGTAACAAAATCAATCCCCAAATCCATACAAATGTCCAGATAAACAAAATGAGTAGTCCTAATAAACCAAAGCGACTACTTTCTATATTTACTGTCATACTGGTAAATACTACAGCATAAAAAAACAAATCTATTACAAGCGTAAGACATAATCCTGTTGCATACATCTTAACATTACATAAGTCCCTCAATATCGCATCTTTCATTTCTTTCATTACTATTCTCCCTTTACAGTAAGTTATTGTATTATTAATTTTTTAAATTACTATCTTGAATTATTAATCTTACTACAATTCACAGCATTTGTCAATAATTTATTTAATTAATGGTGAAGCAAAAAAACAGGGTGAATCTAATTTGATTCTTCCCTGTTCACTAAAGTCCCTAGCTATTTCTATTTGATTCCAGAATATCGAAATAGAAATCATCCCGAAAAGACTGCATATCCTTATCATCTACTTCTACTTCATATTCCGCCAGAAGATTAGGAATTGTTTTATATAGTAATATTTTTGCTTCATCTAATATTGATTCTGCAATCTCCTTAGACTCTGTGCGTATAATATTCCTAATATAGCATCCCTCTACCTGATGCATGATAACAGCATCTGCTTCAGTCAATTCTTCTCCCATATGGTATTTAATCATTATGCGCCCCACAATATCCATTTCAATACCCGCACTTAAGAGTCGCTCGATAATTAGTCTGGGCTCATGGTAAGCATATACAAGTCCATCCACATGACTGTGATTAATCTGCAATAATGCCAGCTTTAACACAGTATCAAACTGAATCTTTCGAGTTGTTTTGGTTTTTTCGGTTAAAAAAGCTACTCGTCTAGCTGCCAGAGATGGGATTTTAGTAGACTTTTCTGTTCCTACAATTTGCTCCTTTAAGTCTTTATGATCAGACATTTCTCATTCTCCTGTATCTATTTTTTTAACACACTTCGGACACGGAACGAGACCTGTTCCACTGCACACACCACAATCCACAATAAACTCTTTAACGAAAGTTTTATCCATTCTATGCTTGTTAAAATCGTCCACGCTCAATCCTTTGACCCGAGCACTTTTGCAGGTGGGGCAATCCCTTTCAGTACTTTTTAAATCGACTCCTGTTCCTCGACAAGTACTGCAAGGATTTTTCAATATCCTACCTGTTGAAAAACATGTAGCACAATGTACTTTTCCATCTCGACACAGCCCATTAATACAATCCTTTTTCTGCTTAGTCATTTGAATAACCTGCTTGCTTAATAGATTTAGGTTAGGTGACACTAGATTAAATTGTTAAGATAACTTTAATAAAGACTACTGCTTTTTATCTAGAAAGTCAATCAGTATATACAAAAAACCACCTAAAAAAGACAACTTACTTTATTTTTACAACAAAAAAACAGGGTGAATCTTATTTGATTCTTCCCTGTTTATATATTCACTTGACTTATAAGTCAGTATAAAACGTTTGTTTGATTAAACTTAGGTCACTGTGTGAAATAAGCCCTTTTCTTTCAGCGTCCAAAAAAGGTTCGGCGGCATACGCTGATTCTTCTTGCCAGCTTCTATCATACGCATCTCTCAGTTCTTGAATACGTTTCCCATTAGCATAATGAAGTACGATAAGGTTCCCCAGGAGCAGATTTTTGACTGCTACATTATTGAGAACAGCATTGATCCGAACATCCTGCAAACCAGAATACTCTCTTAGACATTGAATTAATTTCAGCTTGTTTCGTGGATATAGCAAATCCCCCACAACTGAATCAACTACTTCTAATGTGTGAAGAATTCTACTTTCATCTTTCTTAATTTCACTCATCGTACCTCTCCTTGCGTTTGGTTTTTAATAAACCTCTCGCTAACACTCGCGCTTTGCAATATTTCTACCCGGTATTCGTGCAAATGCACCATATCAAGAATGGTTTTCAGTGATAGATTTAGGGCAGTTGAATCATTTAGGTTTCTATATGCGCAATTACTACTTTTTGCAAGAACTTCTCCAAGTTTACCAGCGATACAGAGCACTTCCTCACTCAAATGATCCGTTCGAATCACCCTTGCTCTTGGTTTTCTCTTTGGAATAGAGCTATTTCTTCTACCCATCTCCTAGTCCCCTTTGCTGACAAAGATTATTTAAAAATAATAAAAAGTATCCTGAATCAGAAATACATCAGCACGACTGATCCTCTTAACACATTCAGCATTTAGGAAGACATCAGAAGTAATGGTTAATTCAGTGAACCATTTTTTATCCTGAATATTCTTTAAGCTTCTAATTCTCTCTCCATTGGCAGTATGAATGACGATTAAATCTTCGGATGACAAATTCCACCGTTTTGATTTCTCCAATATTACTGCAATTTGCTGACCATCCAGATTTGAATACTCCATTAAGCATTCCTCTAATTTTGCTTCATTACCTCTATGAAGCAGGTCGGATACTACATCTGCAACATCCTCTAAAATTCTTTTAATCTCAATTTTATTCACGTCATTACTCCTTGGCAAAAATTTAATCTTCGCGCTAAACTTTCTTCTTTGATCAAATGTTAAAATAACTCCTCTGCACATTACCTCATTTTCTCACGAAAGTCAAGGCCTAAAACAATAATTTGTATACAAAAAAACCGGCTTCAAAAAAAGACGGTTTTTTTCTGAATAAATAGCAGATTAGCTAGTCAAAGTTTTCCAAAAAACTCCTGTGTCATAAATCTCAAACCCCAGTGATTCATAGAGTCTTCTGGCTGGAATTCTTTGAGGATTGCTAGTAAGGCTTAGGGCTTGAACACCTTTTTGCTTAGCTAGTTCAATTAGGTCTTCCATAATCACTCTTCCAAGACCCTTTCCTCTTTGAGACTCATCAATAACAACGTCCTCTATTCTTCCAACTAAGCCTTTGGTTGGAATCAAATAAGTCACCAATGTTGCTGTTCCAACAATAGCATCATCTTCTTCTAGGACTCTACAGTGAGACGCTGGATTCTCGATCAGTCCTTCAATATCAAGAACTACTTCTTTTGATGTAAGTTGAATAAACAACTGCTCTAACGCACTTTGGTCATCTTTTTGAAGATCTCTTATTTTTGGCATTTTTTTATTCCTTTATTGGATTATTTATTTTCCATTATTTTGACGTCTCGACTCTTAATTTTAGTCCCTTAATAAAGTTTTGGGTAACATGTTTTTTGAAGCCTTGTACCAACTGGAACGAAGGGCGAGAAAAGCATGTTGTCCGAAACTTACACTCCTATATCCGAAATCTCAACTCTAAACAGTGCATTCCTTATACTTTTCAATCGCTTTACTGATTGCATCTGCTGCAAGATTACTACAATGCATCTTTTCCTGAGGCAATCCCCCAAGTTCATCCGCAACCATTTGATTGGTGATCTTTAGAGCTTCTTCTATAGTCTTACCCTTAGCTAATTCTGTTGCCATGGAAGATGTTGCAATTGCTGCGCCACAACCAAGCGTTTGGAATTTTACATCTTCAATAACCTCTTCTCCTTTTTCATTTTTTGAAACTTTAATGTACATCTTCATTATATCACCACATTTAGGATTTCCAACAGTTGCGGTTGCATCTGGAGATTCCAGCTCTCCTTGATTACGAGGTCTTGTAAAATGATCTAGTACTTTTTTTGAATATTGCATAAGCGTAAGTTGAGTTATTTGTTAAATTCTTCTAATAGTTTTCCCGAGATTTTCCGCAGTCTTTCTATAGTTTCTTTTATAGTATCAACAGCGAAATCAATTTCTTCTTGAGTGGTGTTTTTACCTGTTGTTAGTCGTAAGCTGCTATGAGCCTCTTCATGCTTAAGACCTAGTGCTAAGATTACATGGGAAGGATCTAGCGACCCTGAAGAACAAGCAGACCCCGTTGAAGCACATATTCCCTCCATATCCAAAGAAAGCAATAAACTCTCCCCTTCCACATTAGAAAATCTAAAATTAGCATTATTTGGAGTTCTTTTCTCTTTTGAACCATTTAAATATGACTCAGGAATTTCCGTTAAAATTCTATCTACCAAGTAATCTCTTAGTTCCTGTATCTTTTTATTATTCTCCTTCTGTTCCGCTTTAGCATTAAGCATGGCTTCGCCCACACCAATTATACCCGGAACATTATAGGTACCAGCTCGAAGCCCTGATTCTTGTCCGCCTCCGTGGATAATTGGGCTTATTTTTACATCTTTCTTAATATACAAAATACCAACACCTTTTGGCCCATAAACTTTATGCC
>JBHPHA010000002.1:0-74148 GCA_042569905.1 Patescibacteria group bacterium | reverse complement strand
TAGCACTACTGGCGGTTTTCAGGCTAGCTGCTAATGTTCCAATTCCTGGAGTAGACACATCTCAATTGGAGAAATTCTTTTCTAGCAATCAACTTCTAGGATTGATGAATATGTTTTCCGGAGGTGGGCTTTCTAATATTTCCATAGTTCTTTTAGGTGTGGGTCCATATATCACATCTTCAATTATTATGCAGCTTCTAACGATGATTTTTCCTGCATTAGATAAAATGAATAAAGAAGATGGTGAAGCTGGTAGGCAGAAATTTAATGCAATAACAAGATGGCTTACTGTTCCTTTAGCTGGTATTTCAACTTTTGGTATGATTAGTCTACTGAAAGGTCAAGGAGTTATTGGGATTTTGACTAAGATTGATATGGTAGTGATTTTGATTGTGGCAACCGCAGGAACAATATTTTTGATGTGGCTAGGTGAACTTATGACTGAAAAAGGTATTGGAAATGGAGTTTCTCTTTTGATTTTTGCAGGTATCATAGCAGGTCTTCCTGGGGGATTTTCAAGATTAATCACAACATTTGACTCTACTGATTTTATGGGTTATTTCCTTTTCCTATTAGTGGGAATCCTCACAATTGCGGGAGTTGTTTTAGTGAATGAAGGTCAGCGAAATATTCCCATTTCTTATGCAAAGAAAATAAGAGGAAATAAAACTCAAGGAGGAACTTCAACTCATCTTCCTTTGAAGGTGAATCAAGCTGGAGTTATTCCGATAATCTTTGCGATTTCTATTATGTTATTCCCTGGAGTAGTTGCGAATATGTTGATGAATGTTGGAAACGAGACCGTTGCTTCAATCGCTCAATATGTGAGTAATCTTTTTCAGAATCAAATATTTTACGGAGTATTGTATTTCGTAATGGTTGTGTTGTTTACATACTTCTATACAGCAGTTGTTTTTGATCCGTACAAGATATCTGAGAATCTACAAAAGCAAGGTGGATATGTTCCAGGAATTAGACCAGGAGAAAAAACCGCAGAGTACTTAGGAGGAATCATTAGTCGAATTACTCTTTCAGGCGCTCTATTTTTAGGTGTAATAGCTGTTCTTCCATTAGTTGTACAAGGTGTAACCGGAATTGCAACAATGACCGTTGGTGGAACTAGTATCCTGATTGCAGTTTCTGTTGTGATTGAGATTGTTAAACAAATTGACAGTCAATTAGTGATGAGAGATTATGATGTTTTTTAATTATATTTAAAAGATGGTTGAAATTAAAAGTCAAAAGGAGATTGAAATAATGATAGAGGGTGGCAAGAGGCTGGCCTCTGTTATGTCTAAATTGGAGAAAAAGGTTTCTCCGGGTGTTTCAACTTGGGAAATTGACCAATTAGCCGAGAAAGAAATTAACAGACTAGGGGGAAAACCTTCTTTTAAAGGCTATGGTGCAAAAGATGGAAACCCATTTCCTTCTACTATTTGCGCCTCCTTAAATGACGAAATCGTTCACGGCATTCCCTCAAAAGATGTAATACTAAAAGAAGGGGATATTTTCAAAATTGATATAGGTATGAAATATAAAGAGCTGCATACTGATATGGCGAGAAGCTTTGCTGTTGGAAATATCAGTGCGAAAAAAAGGAAGATTATTAGAGTTTCTATGGAATCCTTTGAAAAAGGAGTTACGGCGATGAAGGCGGGAGATTTGATGAGTAAGTATTCAAAGGCTGTTCAACAGCATGTTGAAAAGAAAGGTTTTTCAGTGGTGCGGGATTTAGTAGGGCATGGTATCGGTAAGGAGCTACACGAGGATCCTCAAGTTCCAAATTATGTTCAAAAAGGATCTTGTAATTTTATTTTAAAACCAGGTATGACTTTTGCGTTAGAGCCAATGATTAATGACGGGACTCCTTTTATTGTTGTTGGTGAGGATGGCTGGGTTTTCAAAACTGAGGATGGTGGAATCAGTGCTCATTGGGAGAATACTGTTTTAGTTACTGAAAGTGGAATTGAGATATTAACAAAATATTAATTTATTTTTATATATGAAAAATTTTCTAGGTATTGATTGGGGAACTTCTTTTGTAGGTCTGGCTTTAGCAGATAATGAGACTAGAATTGCCTTTTCTTATGATACCTTGAAAAACGATGGTGAATTTTTCAAGAAATTAGCGGACTTAATTGAAAGAGAATCTGTGGATACGATTGTCTTAGGGATGCCTGTTATAAGGACACAGCAAGAATCTTTTGATATAAAAGAAATTGGTGGTAAAATAAAAGAAGAGTTAGGTGTGAATATTTCTTATCAAAATGAAATGTTTACAACAAAAATAGCAGAGAAAAATCTCATCGAAAGAGGGATGAAAAAAATAAAAAGACTAGACAATCAAGAGTCAGCTAGAATAATTCTACAAGATTGGTTGGACAGTGAGTAATATAAAATAAAAATAAAAGACATTATGACAAGTGTGAAAAACATTAATAAATATTTTTTTATTATGATTTTTTTTGTTATGTTTCCCATATCATCTGCTTGCGCTAGCTACGATGAGTTAATAGCAGTGGTTATTAAAAGGGATGCATATGAAAATGATATTTCAAATAGTTCAAATACGCCAAGAAACTTGAGTGTAGCTTTGAATCAAAGTAATCAAGCCTTGGTTACTTGGAATGATAGAAGTGATTTTGAGGGTGGATATTTAGTGGAAAGAAAAGATGGTGCTCAGGGAGAGTTTATGATCTTATCTTCCTTACCTAGCAATTCAGAATATTATGTGGATGAGTATTTGGAGCCTGGAAATAGCTATTCCTATAGAGTGAGAGCTTTTATGGCTACTAATTTTAGTCAGTATTCTAATGAAGATGGAGTATATGTCCCAGCTGATGCAGTGGTTATTGAGAAGGAGGTCGTGACGAGAGAGGAAATTGCGAATATTGACAGGACAGTCACTAGCGTAGCTAGTTTGGTCAAAAATAAGTTTATTGAGATAGTGAAGGAGAAAGAGACTATTTCCCGTGTAATAGCGATTGTAGGTGCTGCGAGTGGGTCAGTTGTGGCGGCAACCGCAACAACAGTGCCTTTCTTACCATTGGTTCCTCAACCACTTCAATCTAGTCTATTTTCTTTTATGCTACTGCCTTTTTATAGGAGAAAGTCAAAAGAATCGTGGGGAGTTGTTTTTGACGACTACACCAAGCAACCAATTAAGGGTGTTATTCTTTCTCTTGTGAATAGTCGAGGAATGCTAATTGAGAAGACAATGACAGATAAAGAAGGTCGCTATGGTTTTCTAATTTCCAAGGCTGGAGATTACCAGTTAAATGCTAAAAAAGGTCAGTATAAAATAAAGTCACAAGATGAGAGGGATAGTGTTTATGGAGACGTGTATCATGGGGGATTTATTCATATGGACACTAAGGGTATCATAAGAATGAATATTGCACTTGATCCTGAAGGGTTTGACTGGAATGAGTTTTCAATAAGAGTCACAAAGAAATATAACTCATTTTCTTCTGTATTAAAAAAGTACTCCTTGATAATTTTAGGAATAGTTGGTTTATGTTTCTCAGTAGGAGTTGCGTATTTTAATCCGAATACCATAAACTACTTAATCCTAGCTTTTCATTCGTTTGTTATAGTTTGGCAGATTGTTTCAAGATTCAAGAAGCCTTTTGGTATGATAAAAAGCGAAGCAAACAAAAAGCCTATGCCTTTCACCATTGTTGCATTGTATGATGATCTTGGAAAAAGAGCATTCTTCACTGTTTCAGATGTAATTGGAAGATACTACTTGCTTGCTAAAAATGGTAATTATAGCTTGAAGTTAAAGGGTAGAGCTGAAGGAGGGAAATATATTACAAAGGAAGAGTCTCACGTGAAAATCAAAAAAGAAATGCTGAAAAAGGATTATTTGCTGTAAATATCTACGTAGTCAATTTATTTTATTTGTGATATAATTATAGGTAAGAGTGATAAGCATAAAAGCAGATAATCTTAGAGTGTGTCTGTTTGTTTGCTATAAAATTAACTAACTTTTTTAAGAGAAAAATAATGGAAGATAGATGTTATTTGTCGGTGATTATTCCGGCTTATAAGGAAAAAGATAGACTTGGTAAAAACTTATTGGAAATAGAAAAAAACTTGAGTGAGAAGGGATTTGTTTATGAAGTGGTAGTAATTACTGATGGGACTCCAGATAATACAGCTGAAATTGCAAGAAATTATTCCTCTCGAGTGAAGAATCTTAGGGTGATTGAGAATGAGGAGAATCATGGAAAAGGATATGTTGTAAGACAAGGATTATTGGAAGCTAAAGGGGAATACTGTCTATTTATGGATGCTGACGGATCAACATCAATATCTCACATTGATAAATTCCTAGAGGAGTTTAAAAAGGGAAGTGATGTTGTGATTGGGTCTAGGGATATTGAGGGCGCTTTTGTTCAGGTTCATCAACCTAAATACAGGGAGGTTATGGGAGATGCAGGTAATTGGTTGATCAGAGGTGTTTTGGGTCTATGGAGTTATCCTGATACTCAATGTGGATTTAAGATGTTAACCAGAGAGGCTGCTAGGGAGATTGCAAGTAGAATGGTTGTAGATCGATTTGGTTTTGATTTTGAATTGATTGTTTTGGCTAAGAAAATGAAATACAAGATTACCCAGCTTCCAGTTAGGTGGTATAACGAAGAGGGTTCAACTGTGAGCCTTACCGGTCCAAATGGCTTCATTCAGGTGTTAATTGACTTGTTTAAAACCAAAGGACGTTTATTGACTGGGAAATATAACTTAAAGAAAAAGAAGTAATTTTTTATATTTTTTACGAGTTTCTAGTTACTCGTTCAGTGGGGGATTCAAAAGGCTAGTAGATCAAAAAAAATGAAAATAAAAATAAAAGAAGAAAAAGAAGAAATAAAAAAGGAAAAACCTGCTGCTAAAAAAACAAAAAAGAAGACAGTAAATCAGTCTGAGTTGAGGCAAGACATAATCACAGGTGACTGGGTTGTGATTGCTACTGGCAGAGCAAAGAGACCGGAGGACTTCATCAAGACTAAGGAGGAGGAGTTTAACGATGATGTTAGCAATTGCTTTTTTTGTGATCCAGAAGCTAGTGGTCAAGAAAAGGATGTTTTGATGTACGTGGATTCCAAGGATGATTGGAGTTTGAGAGTTTTTCCAAATAAGTACCCAGCAATTACCAGGGGAAAAGTTCCACGCTCATTGGAAGAGGGTCCTTATTATGCAATGACTGGAACAGGTTATCATGAGATTTTTGTTACAAGGGATCACTACAGGCATATGCCTGATCTTGAGGTGGAGGAGATAGCGGAGGTTTTTGATGCCTACAGTGACCGTTATTTGAGTTTAATGAAGAGAAGCAGTGTTCGATTCATTAGTATTTTTAATAACTATGGAAAAGAAGCGGGTGCATCACTTTCACATCCTCACTCACAGCTATTAGCAATTCCAGTGATTTCCCCATATATCAATTTGGAGCTTGAAGGAGCTAAGAACTACAAGAAGAGTCACAAAGCGTGTGTTTACTGTACGATTATTGAATATGAAAAAGAGAAAAAGGAAAACAGTCGGGTTATTTTTGAAAATGAAGATTTCATAGCAGTTTGTCCTTTTGCAAGTAGAATTGCTTTTGAAGTTTGGATTTTACCTAAAAAACATAATCCATATTTCGAGAGAATAAGTAACGAATCCAAATTGAAATTAGCAGAGGTTTTCAAAAAAGCTACTTCAGCAATAAAGACTGTTTTAGGAGATCCTCCATATAATTTCTACATTCACACATCTCCTTGTGATGGGAAGCATTACAGTTACTATCATTGGCACATAGAAATTCTGCCAAGAACATCAACTTGGGCTGGATTTGAATTAGAAACAGGAATTGAAATATCAACTATACAGCCAGAAGTAGCCGCACAGCATTTAAGAGATAATATAAATTAGGTCAGTTATAATAGAAGTTTTTAAAACTCGCTAAGGTAGCGAGTTTTTTTTATTTGAATTGTTTTGCGAGTTCGCTTTACTTTTGGCTTAAATGAAAGTAAGATTAGAATAAATAGACTTATAATAATAATAAAATGAGAATTTTAATTATAGAGGATGATAAGGACATGACTAATCTTTTGAAGTCAGGTCTTTGTGCGGAGTGTTTTGTTGTGGATGTTTCTAGTGATGGAGAGTCTGGTGAATTCTTGGCCCTTACTAATGATTACGATTTAATTATTCTTGATAACATGCTTCCAAAGAAGAGTGGTCAGGAGATTTGTCGAACAATTAGAAAAAAGGGTAATAACATTCCTATCATAATGATTTCAGTTAAATCAGATGTAGCTAGTAAGGTAAGCTTGCTAAGTGAAGGTGTGGATGATTATCTTACTAAGCCTTTTTCTTTCGAAGAGCTTCTAGCAAGAATTCATGCCATACTAAGGAGGCCAGGTGGAATGAGGGGAGACGTTTTGGAGGTTGGACATATTTCAATTGACTTGAAGAAACATATTATTAAGAAAAATTCAAAGGTAATTAATCTTACATTGAAGGAGTTTATGTTACTGGAGTTACTTATGCGAAACGCTGGACAAGTTGTTTCTCGAGGAATGATTTGGGATCATGTTTGGGATTCAAGTGTTGATCCTTTTTCTAATACAGTTGAATCACATATGAGGAGTTTAAGAATGAAGTTGGGATGCAAGAGTAGAAACAATGTGATTGAGACAGTTTCTGGGCGCGGATATAGAATGAAATGTGATGAATAGTGACTTCATTTTTTCTTCATCTTTTCTTCATCTTCTTTATGTATAATGTAAGTAGGTGAAATTAAACAAGGTGGTCGAAAGTTTATTTCATCCTTAATTGAGCATAAATGCACATATTGCAAAAAACAAAAATGAAAAAAGCAATAAAAAAAATTCTAGTTAAAAAAGCTACTAGAAATATTACTAAAATCAATGCAATTATAGTTGCTACAGCTGTAGTTGGAACTCCTTGGGACTAAGCGTTGAGTAAAACAAATAAGCGAGCATTCAATGAAATATCTATTAAAAAAGAAATGCCTATTGAAAAATGCTAGTGATTCTTGGAGAAGAATTGCTCGTTTTTTGTTTTGTTTTCTGTTCAAGGCTAGGTCTAAGACTGAGGATTTACGTCGCAGAGAGTTTATCTTGAATGTGCTATTAGCTGGAACAATACTTTTGACAGCAACATTTTCTATCTTCGTTCTTTATTATTGGCTAACAGATTCAAGTTATAGAGGCGTGTCAGTGATTATCATCACATCGATACTGTTGGTATTTATTTCGCTATATGCTTTATCAAGGATTGGTTGGATTATTCTGTCTTCATATTTGCTGATAACAATTTACTTTATTTCTGTTACGTACACCGCCTATGTTTGGGGAGTTGACCTTCCTCAAGTTTTGCTGACTTACGCAATGATTATTGTTGTTGCTGGTGTTTTGTTGGGGACACGATTTTCATTTGGAATAACAACTCTTATTGCAGTGACAGCATTATCTTTAGGGTATTTGCAGGCAACGTCAGTTATTGAGGTGGATGGTTACTGGCGGTCTGAAATGTTGACGGTTGGAGATGTGTTTGAATATGTGGTTACACTAGGGATTATCACATTAGTTTCTTGGCTCTCTAATCGGGAAATAGAAAGGTCACTGAAGCGAGCAAGAAAATCTGAGGCAGAGCTTAAAATCGAGAGGGATATGCTTGAGGATAAGGTAGTTGAAAGAACTGAAGAGTTGAAGCGAATTCAATATGAGAAAAACAGGCAAGTCTTTAAAATGGCTGAATTTGGTAAGCTATCATCAGGACTTTTTCATGATCTCTCAAATTATCTAACTGTATTATTTTTGAGTATTGAAAAGACTGAGATGGGTAAGCAGGCGAATCTTTCCGAGACGAAAGAGGACATTAAGCGGGTGAATGTTTCTTTGGATAAGACAAGGGAATTTTTAATAGCTATGCAAAGACAGCTTAAGTGGGAAAATAAAAAGGTCACATTTTCATTAGCTGATGAGATTGAGTCAGTGATACAGATGCTTTCATATGAGATTAAGAGAAAAGATATTCAAGTTTTCTTTGATTCAAATGCGAAGAATAATTTTTTACTGTATGGTGATTTGGCTAAATTTAATCAAATAATGATTAATCTTTTAATTAACGCGATTGATTCTTATCATTCCGTAAGTAGAGGCAATTGCAATATAGATGTGGAGTTGCGTGAGGCGGGCGAGTTTTTTGAGATAGTCATTAGAGATTATGGGGAGGGAATTGATGAGTGTGTTATGCAGAATATTTTCGATCCATTCTTCACTACAAAAGAGGAAAGGGGAACTGGAATAGGTTTGACAACGGTGAAGGATATTATTTCAAGAAGCTTTGATGGAGGCATTTCTGTGAAGAATAACAAAACTTTTGGTACAGAGTTTACTATAAAAATAAAACAAAAAGTGAATAATGAGGAAAAATCAAATAGAAAAAAACATAAGTAAGGGACTTGGTTTCTTACTGCAAAATCAACTAAATGATGGTAACTTTCCTTCAATTACTTCTAGTGATTTAAGCGATAAAGTTAAGAAAAGATATCAATCTATCTTTTCTGCCACACTAATTCTTGATTGCCTAAATGAACTACCTGAGAGTAAGGGTGCGGGAGTGTTGAAAAGTAAATTATCTAAGTTTTTGCTTTCACAAAAGAGTGAGTACTGGACATTTAACTATTGGGATAGAGGGTCAGAGGATTTCAAAAAACTACCTTATCCTGATGACCTGGATGATACTTTTTGTGCGCTGTCTGCTTTGCATAGGATGAATAGTGGGATTGTGGATGGAAGTGTTTTAGCGAAGGCTGTTTCTGTGTTGACAGTTGTTGAGATTGAGGAGGGAGGACCTTACCATACTTGGATAGCAGGGAATGATGAAAAATGGAAAGATATTGACCTAGCAGTTAATAGTAACGTGGCATATTTTTTGAGTCTCGAGGATATCTCGCTAGATAGTATTGATAAGCTAATTAAAAATGCAATTAATACGAGCGATTACTCTTCTCAGTATTATTCATCAGAATACTCGGTTATATATTTCATTTCACGGTTCTATAAGCACAAAGACAAAAATAAAATAATTAGATTTCTTGTTTCAAAAAGAAAGAAAAATGGAAGTTGGGGGAATGTCTTAGATACAGCTCTGGCTTGTATTTCTCTTTTGAATTTTGGCTATAATCCTCAAAAGCTAAAAGAGAGTCTTTCTTTGATTCAATCTAGTCAAAACAAAGATGGCTCCTGGGATAGGTATTCATTTGTTGTGGAAAAAATTAATAGGAATAAAAAGCACTACTCGGGGTCAGTTGGTTTGACTACTGCGTTTTGCCTATGTGTTTTTCAGAAGTATTTAGACAGCACCTCTAAGTTAAAAAAGAAAAAAGAAAAAAATGATAGTGGTGCAGATAAGATTAGAAAGGAAGTGGAGATGAGCTTGAAAATAAAAGTTCAAGAAACGAAGATATTTTCTTGCGATGATTTTTTGAAAGAAAAGAAATTATTATTAGGAGGCATCAATGATGATCAAATCATTCTTTTGCCATATTATTTTAAAAAAGCACTGGGTAATCAAGCGGAAGGCATAAGCGACAAAGACGTGATTAACTTGGGACTTGCTGGTTTGTATGGATGGATTGCTTATGCGATTTATGATGACTTTCTGGACAATGTGGGAGACAAAAAGAAGCTACTAATCGCGAATATTTTTTCAAGGGAACTTACGTCTATTTTTATTCAAACCAACTCAAGAAATAAAGAGTTTGTGAGTTTTTTTAGTGACACAATGGATAAAATAGAAAGAGCTAATAAGTGGGAGCTTGAAAATTGTCATTTGAAAAGTAAAAGAGGGAAGGTTGAGATTGATTCGAGTTTAAGTTTCGGAAGGTTGTCGATGCTATCTGAAAAATCAATCGGACACTCTCTTGGTGTGGTATCGATACTATTTTTATTAGGATACAGTAAGGACTCGGATGAAATCAAAAATATAATGAAATTTTTTCATCATTTTATTGTCGCAAGACAAATTAATGATGATATGCATGATTGGGAGGATGATTTGAAAAATGGTCAGATTAATAGTGTTTTCGTGTGGATTTTTGATAAATGGAAAAAAGAAAGAAGGTTGAGTGGAGATATTGCAGTTGATGTCAACAGTGACGTCCCAATTTTTAGGGAGTTTTTTTGGAACAATGCCGTTGATGATATTTGTAGTAAGGTGATATATCACACAGGCAAAGCAACGCATTTTTTAAATCAAATTGATTTAAAGGGAGATAAGACGTTTCTTGAGGAAATGATTTTTTCTGTTGAAAATGTTGCAAAAAAGACAATAAAGGAGCAAAAAGAAGCGCTTAAGTTTATTGATTCATATAAAAAGAGTTAAAAGCAGCATTTCATAAATATTTCATAATTTCTTTAACTTTTCTTTATGTAGTTCTGCGATAATGAAAGTAGAAGTAATAAAAAGATAATTTGAAATGCTACTATGAGTAAGGTCAAAAAACAATACAGATGTCCACATTGTGGAAAACTGTTTTTCAAGGGGGATTTGGTTAAGGGTTTTGTTGAGGTGAAATGTAAGAACTGTAAAAACATTTGTTCGTTTGATGGCGGTCAATCTGCTTCATATATTGTTCTAGAAACTGAAGAATAATTAAATCGAAAAATAAAAAAGGCGGAGATATTATAATCTCACGCCCCGGTTGTGTTACGAAGAGAATTGAGCTCCTCTTTTTTTCATTTCTTCCAACTCCTCGATGGTTATTCGAAAACTTGTCTGTGACGGACAGGCTAACTTGGGAAGTTTGTTGTTGGTGAAGATCTCATAAAAAGCAGGAATCTTACCTCTTTCCGCCTTTGGATCGAGGATTTTAAATTGACCGTTTTCTAAGTCAACCTCACATTCACCACCCCTACTTACAACAGCTCCTCGATAATTCAGCGGAGCCTTGTCCACAGTTATTGTGAAAGTAGGTAAGTCCTTAGTAATGGTCACGGCTCCTTCAGTAGGGGCGGTGACCGCTTGATAAGCCAGCGGTGTAGTTAGTAGTACTGCTATCGTAGCTAATACAGCAATTACCAGTGATTCTCTTCTATCTATGAAATTCAGTATTATTTTAAACATTATTTTTCTCCTTGTGCTATATGATGCGTCTAGTATTATTTTAAAACAACTTTAAATGATACTTTTAATAATAGCATATTTTTGCCAAAAAGTCAAGGTATGGAGCTAAAAAACAGTGATTTTCATTTGACAAATCATATTTTTTATGCTAATATTAGGAGTCGTTATATGACAAGAATGTAGTTACTTGAAAATAAAATCAAATCAAGGAGGAGAGTATAAGTGTGCACGTACTAGTAGAGGGTAAGAAATTGGAAAATAAAAAGGTAAACGGTAAGAATGTGAGGACATTCCAGTTTTTTATCGGGGTAGCTGGGATAAAGATTGGGAGTCTATTCTTAGATCTTCCCTTTGGAATAGGGTCGAAAAATGATGAATTTTCTTTCGTTAATCTTGAAACATTTGACTTGTTAGGAGTATTCAAGGTGCTGAAAATCGCCGAGTCTCTGGATGAAATTAGCTCTGAGACAGTAAGGCTTTGCATTGAGACTGTTGAGTCAGATTACAATATCTCCAAAATGGAAGTATTGTCGATTGAGGGATTTGGTGGAAATATGATGAAATGTTCAGCTGTTTGTGCTGGCGCTCGATGCCATGAACCTTCGCTTGAACAGGTGCGTAAGTTAGTAGTGGAAATGAAAATTCAACAAACACGGAGACAAATTATGAGCAACGAGATCTTTAAGAAAGTAATTGAAATAGGAGTGAAAATTGCCTGTCGCAAAGACCCACTATTGGCGATGGAAATATACACAAAGGCGTGTGACGTGGACACAACATGCCTCCCTCGTGAAAAAACGGTGGACAAATTGGCAATGGAGTGTATCAACTTTATTGCAAAAAAGTACATCATTAAAAAGAAAGAGGGCGATGGTAAGCTTCGTCCAGCGACGCTTGGCGGCAAGGTTGGAACCAAGAATACTCCGCCTCGACCCGGATGGCTTCGATTCAAATCTGATGGAGATTCAATCTCCCTTGGCTGATGAATGGCGCTGCTTATTAATAATAAAAACTGAAAGGGTGAAGATATGACCGCGTTTGTTGTTTTGTTGTGTGTTGGAGGAATTGGAGCGTTTTTTTCTGGTGTGTGGATTTATGCAGCCAGAGAACACAGATTTTTTTCTATACCTATTGGCGCGCTTTGTTACTGTATGGTTATTGGTGCATTCTTCACGTCATCTGGTCAGATGGAGTATAAGGAACTTATGGCCAGCTCCGTAGAAGGAGAGTGGTTAGTGGTTGACAATAGTGGTGGAAAAACAATTCGTCACTGGGTGCTGAAAGATAATTACGTCAAGAGTTCCACTCAAAGTGACGGTTGGGAATTTACAGATCATTACGGTAACTTGTGTAAAGTTTCTGGAGATTCATATGTAATGCAAATCAATCAGCCACTGGATGAATTTTTGAAGGATTATAAAGTCCGATACAATATTCCTGCTGATCAAAGAGCATTGGAATAATAAATAAGTTAGGTTAAGCGCTAGGTGGTAATCATCTAGCGCTTTTTAATTCCACAAATTAACACAAAATAGAGAAAATAAAAAAAGCGAGAGGATTTTTCCTCGCGCTTTTATATTCTTTCAATTCCTTATTTCCTTGGAAAATAGGACAATGTACTCACTATTGTGACCCCAGTCATAGCCACAGCTGCTGAGATCCAAATCACTGCTACGTGGGAAAAATTATTATGAAGATGCGTAGCAGACAGAACAATGGAGAGTCCATTAAACATTGCAATTACCATGAGAACCATCCCAAACATCTCCTCATGAGCCCTTGCCAGCTGGGACAATCTTTCGTTCCGACACGCCGCCCAAGACTTCAAGATAACTCTTAAAAACAATGCTTCCAACCCAACGCTTAACATGAAGCAACCAGTCAAGTTCAGTAAGTTTCTTGGTCCAAACAGTACTACTATGAATAGTACCAGTGAAAATGCTGCTGGCAAACCAGCTCTTTTTAAAACTGCTTGTTTACTCGGGTCCATCGTGATCTCTCCTTTATTAATGTTGATAATGATTTGTAAAAAAACTTTTTGATACTTAATTGTACCAAATTTAACAGATTTTGTCAATATGAGCAAATGAAATTCAAGAAAACATCCCAGAAGCCAATCTTTTTCTTGACAAAAAATGTAAAGTGTAATAATCTTATTGCTTAGGTTGAAGTATTTTTTGTTAAAAAAAATAGGAAAGAGGTTTCAGATGACGTTTGAAGAAAGAATTGAGAAATTGAAAGGTGCAATGATTGTGGACAATAGTAATTTTGTTAGTGGAGAAAAATATTTCATTGTCGGAGTTGAAATTAATCAATACAGTAAAAGAAAGACGGTTGATGTGAATAGAATGCACGGGAGCATTTTTCACTGCTATGAAGGAGAGCCGTCAAAGGTTCTTATTGAAGCAGTTTCCGGTCTTCCGAGAAGAGTGTTTCGGTATAATGAAGAATTATTTAAAATTGCCAAGGGACTTTTTGATCGCATTGATTTCCTGGGTAATTTCGATAACTTCTGGAGCCTAATTGAGGAATCCGATCAGTTTTCCAACAGGCATCAATTGCTAGGTAAGATTGAAGATGTTAATTTCAAGGTATGTTGTCGAAGAGGGGATCGTGTTTTTTCATTGAAGCATACTGGCTAAGATTTCATTTTTGATTAAATCATAATGCAGTTTAAAACAATGTGTTGAGTAAAATTACTCAACACTTTTTTATTCCCCAAAAATTCTACAAAAGGATTTTCTTACGAGATATTGACAAATAAGTCTAAACATGATAAAGTTTTAGGTCCGATGTGGCAATGTGTTTTAGTCTCTTAACATTCAAAAATAGTCAAAGAAAAGGAGAAACAGCATGGGTAAAGGTGAATCGCTTACGAAATTGATTGAGGGAATGCCTGACTTGACAGAAGATAAGATCATAAGCGAAATCAATGAAGGTGGACTAGGAGGGGTTCAAAAAGTGATTGTTTTGGAAAATATGATGTCGATGGAGAGAGTTAGTCCTTTTAGGGTGATGAGTGACTTCATGCCACTTGTTGAAGAGTTTCCAAGTTTGATGGAGAAGGTTATAGAAACCAAAAAGCTTTCTGCTCCAGAATTATTCAAGCTGTTTGATGTCTGTAAGTACAAAGAAGACACCATCAAGGACATCCTGAATGCAAAAACAATGTCTCCGGAGGAGAACTTGGAATTCCTTATGTACATCAAAGCTTATAAATCGCTGTCTGAATATGGAAATGATAGCATTCTTCCAAGAGTGATTAATGTCATTGCGTGGAGTGACATGGACCCAGTTCAAATGATGGATATATTTGCAGGCTGCAGAGACGTTGATGTTGCGATTGCAATCATCAAAACGGATAAGATGGATGATTCGGACATGCTTTTCCTATCCAGAGCTTGTAAGGATGAAAGGGTATATGAAGCTGTAAGTGAGGTGAAGAGAAAAGGTCGGATCAACGACGCTAAATCAGGAAATACGTCTCCTGAAAAAATGGCAGAAGTACTTAGTCTTGTTTATGCTAAATGTGACAAGGATACCATTGAAGCCGTTGAAGAAATTTTAGCAAGAGCGTAACTGTTCTAAATCTAAGCACAAATACCAAGTAAAAATAAACAGGTGAGTCAAATGACTCTACCTGTTTTTTTATTTTATCCAAAAAAACAACTTCATAAAAATTTCACAAAAAATTCAATTTTATTTCATCTCACTTATGTTAAGGTAAAAGCACTCTCGAAATGCATTCCTCCTCCTAACCCGTCACCCCCCGTAGCTTGTCATTCCGGAAAGTATAATTTCTTGAATGAGGTACGAGTTCAAAGAAATTAACTTATCCGGAATCTACGCATTGTACTACCTGAGGCGATAAAGATAAATAATAAATTTTAAAATAAAAAAATATGAGAAGAACTTTAGAAGAGCGAAATGTACGCAAAATTCTAAAGAGGGGTGCAAGTTATTCCATTACTCTCCCGATTGAGCTTGTGAGGAAGTTGAAGTGGAGAAATGGTCAAAAAGTTATTGTAACAGAAGAAAGAGGAAAATTAATCGTTAAGGATTGGAAATAACAACCTATGAATACAAAAGAAACTGAACTGGCGATTAGTGAATTGAAATTAGCCAACAGACCAAAAAACAAAAACCTTGAAAAAGTGAAAGACATCAGAGCTTTTATGCAATATATTGGATATGCAGGAGAACACGCTGTGATTTCAAAGTTAATGTTTCAAGGAATCAACGCAATGAAATCATACATTGATGAGGGTTATGATGTCGTAGTGACCAACAACGGAAAGCTATTTTTCATTCAAGTGAAAACCGCTTTTTTGAATGGTGATGAAAACTATCTCTACAATATAGGCATCAAAAAAGAAGCGGTTACTTTCCATGGAGAGTACACGCCAATATACATCTTTGTCCTAACAGAGGATGGAAGTGAAAATGATTTCATCATATTTACAAAAAAAGAAATTGATAAGCATATCAAACTTAAAAACATCTGGTACATGAAATCTACTGACATGTATCGACTGAAATTCTACCCTAGAGAAGGAAAGATATTTCTCGGAAACATGGAAAACGACGCAACTAATCACTTTAATAACTGGGAAGTCTTCAATAATAAAAAAGAAAACAAAAAAGAACCAGGTACTATTGCTTAAAAGCCTATCTGAAATATGGCGGTTCCTCCTCTTGACATTTCAGCAATAATATGCTAATATATAATATCGTTCTTTAAAGTAAAATGTGAATATTTTAAAAAGAGAAGTTAGGTAAAAATTCCAATATAAAACGGAGGAAGTGAATAATGGAAAACGCCAAAGAAAGATTTGTGAAGCAAGTAACCGAGGATCTTGAGGGCGCTAGTTTGACCCTGATTGGTGAGGAGGAGGTAATTGGCTTGATCAAGATGTTCGAATTTCCGGAAAATGTCTCTGAGACTGCTGCTGATTCTTTTGCGAAGGAATTTGTAGAGTATCTCCTGCGTTTGCAGGGGAGATATCTTTCCGGTGATCTGGAGGAAGTCAAAGCTCCTTCGTGGATGATTTCTGCGACTGAGGAGCTTCTCAATATAATGATGGATCGCGGAAAGAATAGGAAGGATATGATTGCTATCGTGGAGAAAAATGAGACCACTGAGTCATCTTCTGAGCTCAAAAGACTTTTGGTTAAGGATAAAGAGTGCGACGATAATCTTCAGTTACTTCTTGTGAAGGTGATGGCAGGAATGTAAAGAATGTATAGCGGGAGAGTTCAAAAATGAACTCCCCGTTTTTTTTATTTCACAAAAACTTCATAGGTGGCGTAGTTTTGGATTGACAAGAACTTGAAACTATACTAATATGTAATGTTCGTTAACATGTCAATAAAAAAAGGGAGAACTATCATGAGTATAGAGTCTAAAGATGCGATACAGAACATGGATTCCCAATCTGAAGATGATCAAATTTGTCGCTCTTGCGGTGAACTAGTAAATGTCTCAAGTGGAAGGGTGTTGGCGATTCCATTTTTGGATCATGATCCTCTGTGGACTGCACATCAATTGGAGATGCAGCTGAACAAGTATGGAGAGACATATCCGTTTGTGTGTCGAAAATGTGATGAGAGAGTAGGAGATAAAGATGCTAATTTTGTTTTAGCGGTTTCTGCAATCGTATTGAAGGAAGATACTGAAATGAATTTAATAAGGGGATTCATTGTAGATCTTTCTATCGATACGGGCAAATACATTGCATTAGATTCCAACACCAAGAAAGTAGCAAAAGAGTTTGTGAAATACATATTGCTACTTTGGAGGGGGAATGAGAATACTGATGGACCTTGCGGGATTAGCTCGTTGGATGCGAGCTATATTAAGACGAGGGTTTTAAATGCGAAATTTCGTGCTTTACAGGCAGCAAAAGAATCAGCCCTTAAGCATACAATGAAGGAGAAATTTATAAAGTTTTTTAAAAGGTGGAGAAAATCTGATACATAAGGCATCACCTACTCCTTAGAAGCAGTATAACGGAGAGTTCAAAAATGAACTCCCCGTTTTTTTGTTGCCAAAAAAATAAAAATAAAAAAACATACCAGCTTATGGAGAAAGCAATTGCAGGTTATCGAGAATTGTTGAAAAGATTGAGAAATAAATAGACTTAAATTTTAAAAGAACTGAGAGAAATAGTTCTTTTCTGGTTGACAATAGAGACTTTTTCTGCTACAATTAGTAATCAGGTTAGTTTTTTTAAAAAACATTAAAAACACATAAATCATCACAAGAGGAGAATAGAGATGTCAGTAAGGATTGCGTGGATTGGAAAGGAGTTAAAAACAAGAAAAATAAGAGGCGAGAAAGTTGATAGCATCGTTTTTTTTGTGGGAGAAACTGTGGATGATAGTAGTGGTAATGTATTGAGCCTAATGATTGACTCTAATCATAGTTGTTTTTCTCCGGTGGTTCTGGAGGATGGTGGATATGACACAATTGCACTTTGGAGAGCGATAGCCTTCCTGGAACGTTTTGATGATATTGATTACTGGCATATAGTAATGTGTTGGAGTCTGATGATTTCAGAACCCGGTTCTAAAGAGCATGCCGAAGTTGCAATGCAATTAGCACAGGAAATGAAAGTCCCCATGATGCAATTTGAAGCTATTTTCAATGGGATTCTGTGTCGGGTTCCAACAGATGAAGACAAAAGCGCGAAGCGACTTTTTTCACCATCAAGTGATGAAGAGGTAATCGATTAACTTCTTTCGGTCAAAGAATGAACTGGGTGTCTGCAATATTTGATGAACGCACTCTTCAAGTCCAGCAGGAAATAAATCAGAGAATCGTTCTTCTCATTAACTATATGGGAAAGAGATGGGATGAGGCATTGGAAACTTTGAATGGAACTCGAAGATAGTTACATTTAGTAAAATAAGGGAAATTAAAAGCCTATCAGGTAAAACTTGATCAGGCTTTTTTTATTTCACAAAAACTTCATAACTTCTTCATCTTTATTTCATATCACTTATGCTAAGGTAAAAACACTATCAAAGAAGGGTAGTGTTTTTTTAGTTCCCGCATCTTATTATCCCCCGTAGCTTGTCATCTTCCCACACGGTCACCCCCGTAGCTTGTCATCTCGAGCGGAGCGAAACGAGGAACGAGTGAAGTGAAGTCGAGAGATCTCAACCTAAATATAGTCACAAATACTCGATGAACTTAATAATAAAAAAAGGTACATTTAAAGATACATTTAATTTTTTTAAAATAATAATATGGAAAACTACAAGAACCTAGGCGGAGACTCTAATGTCATCTCATACGAGATAGGAGATGAGTTCATTGATGTGCAATTCAATCCATCACCAGTTTTCAGCTACACAAACTACAAATACACTTACGGAAGCGCTGGAGACAGTAACGTTGAAGCAATGAAAGAACTCGCACAAAAAGGAGAAGGACTAAGCACTTTCATCAACGAACATGTAAAAACGAATTATAGTAAGAAGTGGTAGAGTAGGAACCAATTTTTAAAAGAGAATATCAAAATAACTAGATGAATTTTTGGAAAAAGTAGAAGTGTTAAAATACGTGAAGAATAGCAATGATTGTATTTAAGCGTTCAATAGTGCTATTATTAACTAGTGTTATTTTGTGAATTACTTTAATTTTAATACTGAAAAAGGGATAAAAATATGACAACAGAACAAAAAAAGCTTTTGGAGAAACAACTGTGGAATGTGGCGGATTTGCTTCGAGGAAAGATGAATGCTGATGAGTACAAAAACTATATTCTTGGTTTCATTTTCTACAAATATCTATCTGAAAAATTGGAATATTTTGTGGACGAGAAGCTTTTGTGTGATGAAAAATTCAAATTTTTTGAAATAAAAGAGAAAACTAAAGAAGGTAGTAAGATTTTGAAAGAGGTTCAAGTGGCTTGTGTTGATGAACTTGGATTTTTCTTGAAGCCTTCTGAACTTTTTTCATATCTTGTTAAAAAAGGAAAAGGTGAAATTAAAGGTGAAGAAAATTTCATCATTGAAGATCTTCGAAATGTTCTCAACACAATCGAGCAAACATCGATGGGAACTGATAGTGAAGATGATTTCAAGGGATTGTTCGACGATGTTGATCTGACTTCCACAAAACTAGGCGCTCGAGAGAATCAAAAAAATGAAGTTGTCATCGAAGTGCTCACTCATCTGAGTGGGATTGATTTCAAGCTTGAAGATTCAAAGAGTGACTTGCTTGGGGATGCATATGAATATTTGATTGGTGAGTTTGCGGCAGGCGCAGGGAAAAAAGGTGGAGAGTTCTACACTCCTCAACAAATTTCAAGACTAATGGCTCAAATAGTTTCCGAAGACAAAAAAAGAGTTCGTAGCGTTTATGATCCATCTTGCGGATCGGGATCCTTGCTTTTGCGTCTCAACGATTACACTGAAGTTTCAGACTATTATGGACAAGAACTGAATCCAACAACCTACAATCTAGCAAGAATGAATATGATTCTTCACGGAGTTCATTTTGATCACTTTGACATTCGCCACGGAGACACTCTGGTGGAGGACATGCATGAGGATCTTAAGGCGGAGGCAATTGTTGCCAATCCTCCTTTTTCTGCAAAATGGAAAAGTGACAGTGATCCACAACTTGCCCAGGATGATCGTTTTTCTCAATATGGAAGACTGGCTCCAAAGGGTGCAGCGGATTATGCTTTCGTGACGCACATGCTCTATCACTTGGCAGACAATGGGACAATGGCAATTGTTCTTCCTCATGGCGCATTGTTTCGATCAGGAGCAGAAGGACAAATCAGGAAGTATATAATCGAAAAACAAAACTACCTCGATGCTGTGATTGGACTTCCGTCAAATCTTTTCTATGGAACATCAATTCCAGCTACTGTTTTGGTTTTCAAAAAGTGCAGAAAAAATGATGACGATATTCTATTCATTGATGCTTCGAAGGGATTTGAAAAAGAAAAAAATCAAAACAGGTTGACTAATCAAAACATTGAAAAGATTTTCGAGACTTACAAAGACAGAAAAGAGATTGAAAAATATTCCCACCGAGCAACAATGGAAGAAATCATTGAGAATGAGTACAATCTCAACATCCCAAGATATGTGGACACTTTTGAAGAAGAGGAGGAAATTGACATTGAGGAAGTTTCAAAAAATCTCAAAAATCTTCAGAAAGATGAAGTTGGAATTCAAGAAAAAATCGCAAAGTTTTGCGATGAGTTAAAAATTGATAAGCCCTTTTGAGGGTAGGAAGTCAGGGGGTGATGTTGAAAAGATAGAAGTGTGAGTATTTAGTGTCTCTAGTATAATTGAATATATTAGAGGAATGGGTTTTTAGTGGAGTTGTATATACATGAAAGCCTCTGAGTTAATTTAGAGAAAAGTAGACTTTAAAAAGCTAAACAAACAAATTCTTGTTGAAACTTGACTTTTAGCGTGCATTTTGATAAGATATCAGTAGCATTAAATTGAGTAATTCAAAATTATGATACACGAAGTTAAATTTAAAAACTTTTTCTCATTCAAGGATGAGGGAATTATATCATTTAAAGTGAATGAAAAAGCTCCGAAAACAGAAAAGTATTTCGCGGATGCAACAGGAGGGAATCTTTCAAAGGTGATGTCTATTTTTGGACACAATGCATCCGGAAAGACAAACGCTCTTAAGGCAATTTCTTTTCTTCAATGGTTTGTTGTGTATGCATACACAGAGAAACCTGATGCAAAGATGCCTGTTGTTCCTTTTAAGTTCACCAACAAAAAAAGTGACCCAGTAGAAATATCGGTGGAATTTAGTATTGGAAAAAGTTTGTATATTTATTTTGTATCATTTACAACACATAAAATACTCAATGAAAAGCTGAAAAAAAAGTCGCATGGAAAAGTTAAATTTTCAACACTTTTCGAGCGTAGCTGGAAAAAAGGAGAAAAAAATAATTACATTTGGAATGATAAATTTAATCTGGGAAAAAACTTTCATGATCGATTGAGGGAAAATGCCTCCGTACTTGCAACTGCTATTCGTGACAAACACCTGGAAAGTATGGAGATATTCGATTTTTGGAAAAATGTCGATGTGAACGTTACTGCTTGGGGAAAGATGAACAATGAATCTCGTAATCTTGTAAGTGCCGCTAATTTTTTTGAGAATAATCCCAAAATCAAAAAAAAGGCAGATAAGCTCTTGCAAAAATTTGACATTGGGTTGGAAGCAATTAATATTACAAAAAAAGAAGATGATAACGGAGGAGTAGCTTTTGATTTGCGTGGTTCCCATTACGGAGAGTATGATTTGGATTTTCGTTTTGAATCATCTGGAACAAAAAAACTCTTTTCTATTTTGAAAAATATCTTGCAAACACTGGAATTTGGCGGTGTGGCGGTGCTTGATGAATTTGATACTGATTTGCATCCAATGATGAGTGAGGCGCTTTTGGAAATGTTTTTTTCCAAAGAAACTAACCCTAATAATGCACAGTTAATTTTTTCTGCCCATAGCCCACACCTTTTGAATTTGTTGGACAAGTATCAAATCGCCTTTACGGAAAAGAATGAAAAGGGAGAAAGTGAAATTTGGAGGATGAATGAGATGGAAAATGTTCGTTCTGATGATAATTATTATGCTAAGTATTTATCAGGAGCCTATGGAGCTATTCCTGAATTTGACTTGTAATTTTCATGTCCCAATCAAATCCAAACAAAAAGAAAATAAGAGCAGCTAAGAGGACATTGTTATTGTACTGTGAAGGTGCGCATGAGAAGGCATTTTTGAATTATCTAAAGATGCTTTTTTCAGAGGATAGCGGTGTGCATACGATAGTTAAGGAAAACCACGGGAAAGGTGCTGATTGCATTTTGAGAAATATCGTAAGGCAGATTCCTGCTGATATTATGGTTTGTGTGTTTGATGTTGATAGTGGAGTTGACCGAGAATTGAAAGCAGAAAGACAATCGAGAGGTGTCGTGTGTGTTGAAAACAATCAGTGTCTCGAGTCTTTATTGCTTGAAATTTTAGAAGGCAAAGATTATTCACAACAGCGTAGCTGTGATTGCAAGAAGATGTTTGAAAAGAAATATTTGGATGGAAAGAAAAGAAAAAACAAAAGAAATTATGGGAAAATATTTCCAAAAAGATTGTTAGCCAAACAAGCTAAAAAAATTAAGAATCTGAAGATGTTGATTGATTTGATAAGCGGAAAATATGATGAAAAATAATAAAAAACAAAAGAATACTGTGAAAATTCCCAAACTTCGATTTGGTGGTTTTGATGGTGAGTGGGAGGAGAAGAGATTGGGACGAATTGCAGATTTTTGGAACGGGAAGGCGCATGAGCAGGATATTTCTGAAGATGGTAAATATATTGTTGTGAATTCAAAGTTTATTTCACAAAATGGCAAGGTGAAAAAGTATTCAGATAGCCAAATTTCACCACTTAAAAAAGAAGATATTACTATTGTAATGAGCGATATCCCGAATGGAAAAGCAATTGGTAAATGCTTTCTTGTTGATCAGAATGATAAATATACCCTTAATCAGAGAATTGGAGGAATTAAATCGGAAGAAATAATAAGCTCTTTTCTAATACGAATATTAAATCGAAATAAATATTTCTTAAAATCTGATAATGGTGTTAGTCAAACAAATCTTAGAAAAGACGAAATTTTAAGGTGTCCTTTGATACTTCCTCTATTAAAAGAACAACAAAAAATTGCTGGGTTTTTGGGTGAGGTGGATGAGTGGATCGGAAATTTGCGAGAGCAGAAGGAAAATCTTGAAAGCTACAAAAAAGGAATGATGCAAAAAATCTTCTCTCAAAAGATCCGATTCAAAGATGAAAATGGAAAAGAATTCCTAGAATGGGAGGAGAAAAAATTGGGGGAGGTTTTAAAGATTGGAAGTGGTAGAGATTATAAACATCTTGGAAGTGGAAATATTCCTGTTTTTGGAACTGGCGGCTATATGCTTTCTGTTGACAAAGCTCTTTATGATGGCGAGTCTGTGCTGATTGGTAGAAAGGGTACAATTGATAAACCATTTTACTATGATGGAAAATTTTGGACAGTGGATACATTATTTTATACCCGTGATTTTAAGAATGTAATTCCGAAATTTGTGAGTTTAGTATTTCAAAAAATCAATTGGTTGAAATACAATGAAGCATCTGGTGTGCCAAGTCTTTCAAGGAATACGATTGAAAAAATAAAAACTAAAGTTCCCCAAATTTCAGAGCAGCAAAAAATCGCGGAATTTTTAACATCGATTGATGAAGATATAGAATTAAAACAACAACAAATTACCCAAGCCGAGCAATGGAAAAAAGGTTTGATGCATGGGTTGTTTGTTTAGAATAATAATATAAAGATATGGACGAGCAAAAAAAGATTGATGCACTGAAAGGTCAATTGAATAAAATAGATAATCTTTTAAAGAAAGAGAGACATTCTTCAGAATTTAAGGGGTGGGAAGCAAAAACTGCTCGAGTAATTGAAAGAATTTTTGGTAGCAGTTCAACTCATTTGAAAGATTTTAACGAGATACAGTATAGCTTGATGGTATTTTCAGGAGGCGCTTCTGATGTCTCCCGTGAAAGAGTATATAGGTCGGGACTGGAAGATGCTAAAGAAATTCTTAACTCTATAGTTGAAGAATTAGAAGAATTTGGTTCTCTAGAATTTAATTCCTTAAAAGATAAACCTGAATCGAGTGGTGTTACAGTTAACCTAAATCAGACATTGAATATTAGTCTGACAAATGTACTAGAGAATAATTTGACGGTTTCGCAATATGGTGAGTTGAGTGATATTTTGAAGATTTCTGATAAGAAAGAAAAGGAGAATAAGATATTAGATTTTCTCAGTGGCCTTGGAACAGCTGGGGTAATTGAGATATTAAAGAGTATTCTTTTAGGATAGTTATGCGATTAAATAATTTAAATCAATAACAAATCACCCAAGCAGGGCAATGAAAGGAGGCTTGATGCAATGGTTGTTTGTGTAAAGCTATGAATTTTAAGGAATTAACAATTAAAGAATGGCAACAATTTCAAGATGTTGAGATTAAATTTCATGATAGACTAACTATTTTAACGGGTGCAAATGGGAGTGGTAAGACTACTATATTAGGAAATATTCTAGCAAGACATTTTGGATGGGAGGTGCAGTCGTGTTCTACACCCAAAAAAGACAAAAAGACGGGCGTTATTTCGTTTTTAACAAGACTTTTTAATGGAGAGAATAAGAATGATAGTAGTAAAATTGGATATATTTTATATGACAATGATCAAAAAGCTAGCTTGCGAGTTCCTGATCAAAATTCCGCACAATATCAATTGCAAATATTGGGACAACAGGGCGTACAATGTTTTTTTATTCCATCACATAGGTCAGTTTTTCGTTATCATCCAGTGAATAATATTCCTTTTGGTAAAAAAGATAAGAGATCTGCATTTCAGGAGGTTTCCAATGCTACAAAAGATAGATACCTTGGGGGGAATAATCAGCCGAGTAGTTTTTTGATGAAGAACACCTTAATTGGGTGGGCATATCAGGGATATAGACTAGTTGATGATAGTGGAAAAGAAATTAATGCGAGAGATAGTGAGCAAGTTAAATTTTACGAGGGATTTAAAAATGTGCTGAGGAAGATTTTGCCTAAAACACTTGGTTTTGAGGATTTTGAAATAAGAGAAAGAGAAATTGTTTTTATCTGTAATAAAGGAAAAGATGAATTTGTTTTAGAGCAAGCGTCGGGAGGAGTGAGTGCCCTTATTGATATAGCGTGGCAAATTTATATGTATTCTACTGTAGAAAAAACAGAGTTTACTGTTATTATTGATGAGATTGAGAATCACTTACATCCAACAATGCAAAGAAGGATATTGCCAGATCTACTGGATTCTTTTCCGGAGGCTCGTTTTGTAGTTTCAACACACAGTCCTTTAGTTGTAGGATCTGTTCAGGACTCAAATGTTTTTGTTTTTAAATATAATGATAATGGTAAGATTGTAAGTCAGGAGCTTGATTTAATTAATCAAGCTAAAACAGCAACTGAGATTTTAACTGAGGTTTTAGGAGTGTCTTTTACTATGCCAATTTGGGCAGAGGATAAGTTGATGGGTATTGTGGAAAAATATTCTTCGAAACGTATGACAAAGGGTGAATTTAGTAATATGAGAAGAGAGTTAGATGAAATAGGACTAGGAAGGCTTATGCCAGAAGCTGTTTATAAGTTAATGAAAATTGATAATGATAAAGATTGATAGACCAAGATGTCCAAATACAAGAGCTCTGAGTAAGGATTATAAAAATCCCAAGAATAAATCTGTATTAGTAGGTGCAAGTTTTGGTAAATGTATGTATTGTGAGAGTATGATTTCGCATACTTATCCTGGGGATATTGAGCATATTAAGCCAAAGATTAATTTTCCTGCATTAGAATACAGTTGGGATAATTTAGGTGTTGCTTGTTGGAAGTGTAATAATAAGAAACGTGATAAATTTGATAATAATACCCCATATATAAATCCTTATGAAGAAGATCCGGGTGGGCACATTATTGCACTTGGCTCTATGTTGAAGCAAAAAAGAGGATCAGAGCGAGGAGAACTAACAATTTTAGATATTGACTTAAATAGACTTGAATTAGTTGAAAAAAGACAAGAAAAACTTGATGTAATTAATAAGTTGATTAATGAGTGCTTTAGGTCATCTAATTCAACATTAAAAAATAATGCACTTGATGATTTAAAGAAGGAAGCATGGTATGACAAAGAATATTCTTTATGTGTTAAATATTTATTGAAAATTAATGATATTATTTAGTAATCAATTATGAAGCATCAATCAGAACAACAACTTGAAAATACGTTAATTGGTCAATTGAATCGCTCGGGATGACAAGAAGGGGAGTGATGAGTTGAAAAAAGTCGGGTGTCTTTTTCTCTGAGAGATTGGAAAAAAATAAGGATAAAAAACTGTTTTAAAGTAAAAACCATGAAAACATTTATTGAGATATTTGACACAATTTTGAATGCAAATAGGGAGGAGAGTCGCAAAGCTGCACGCGAGGTGCGGAATTTTTTGCATAGCTCTCGCAGTGGAAGAAATGAATTTAAAAGTATCAAAAAAATCATCAATAGTGCTCCGGAAAAATATTCAAAAATTCAAGAAGATTGGAGGCAAGAAAATTTCGTCGTAGCTGTTTCAGTGATGTATTTTTTGCATGATAATGAGGATCAGCCTGATTTTATGTTTCATTGGTTACTGAATTTACTTTTGCACAAAAACGGAAACATCAGACACGCCGCGGTACGAATGATTGAACACGAAATTGGTCCGCTCACATATCACATTCGTTTTCCAGAAAAAAAATCTTCTTATCATAAATTTTCTTCAGAGACAGCAGATTCTATTATTTTCAAACTATTCTTAATTCTTCATGAGTTGATAAGTGAAACTTGGGATAAGAAGTATGAAAAATATAAGTACATAGATTCTCTTCCAAGTAGTCCATATAAGTCGGCACAAATGATTCTGGGTAGCTTGGAGGAAAGTTGTGGTGATGAGTATATGAGAAAAATTAAAAGCGTATTGAAAGGGGGTTAAAATAGTTCAAATTTAAAAGATAAATAACATGAAACATCAATCAGAACAACAACTTGAAAATACTTTAATTGAACAATTGAATAGATTGGGTTTTTTGAGCGTGAAAATCGAAGATGAGAGAGCTTTGGTTGAGAATCTTCGGTCACAACTTGAAAAATTCAATCAGACAAAATTTTCTGAAACTGAATTTTCGAGAATTTTGAATCATTTGAACAAGGGTGACAGATTTGAAAAAGCAAAAACATTGAGGGATCGATTTGTTCTCAAGCGTGATGACGAAAGCACTCTCTATGTTCGTTTTTTCAACATGGATCAGTGGTGCAAAAATGAATATCAAGTGGCGACTCAAGTTACTCAAACAGGGAGATATGAAAATCGCTATGACGTGACACTTCTCATCAATGGCTTACCCTTGGTTCAAATTGAGCTCAAGAGGCGAGGAGTGGAAATGAAAGAGGCTTTTAATCAGATTCAGAGATACCACAAGCATTCTTTTTCTGGAACGCTTTTTGAATATGTCCAGATTTTTGTGATTTCAAACGGGGTCAACACAAAATATTTTTCAAATAATCCAAAGCAATCTTTTGAGCAAACTTTCTATTGGACTGATGAGGACAACAAAAAAATTACTCAGCTGAGTGAATTTGCAGAGGCATTTTTGGCAAAATGTACGGTCAGTGAAATGATTGCGGAGTATATTGTTTTAGCTGAGTCACTGAGAATCCCAATGGTGCTCCGACCATATCAATATTACGCTTGTCAAAAAATTGAAAAGCGAGTGAATGAGTCGGAAAAAAATGGCTACATTTGGCACACAACTGGATCAGGAAAGACTTTGACTTCTTTCAAAGCCAGTCAGGTCCTCTCAAGAATGCCGGAAATCAAGAAAGTTATTTTCGTTGTGGACAGAAAGGATTTGGACATTCAAACTACCAAGGAATTCAATTCTTTCTCTGATGGGTCAGTGGACGGAACCGAAAACACTCGCAATCTTGTTTCACAATTGAAAGATGGAAAAAGGAAGTTAATTGTGACTACGATTCAGAAACTGGATATTGCTATTGGAAGAGAGTCATATTTGAAAAAGATTGAAAATTTGGCGAATGAAAAAGTCGTGATCATTTTTGATGAGTGTCACAGGAGTCAGTTTGGGCAAACTCACGCTCGGATCAAAAGCTTTTTCAAAAAAGCGCAACTTTTTGGTTTCACAGGGACACCCATTTTTGCTGAGAATAATGTTGGAGGAGTGACAACTGCTGATGTGTTTGGTGATTGTTTGCATAAGTATATCATCACGCATGCAATCTCTGATAATAATGTACTTGGCTTTGCTGTGGAATATGTTGGGAGGTATAAGCAGAAATATCCTGACACACTGGATGCGGACATCTTTGCTGAGACTTTGGTTGAGGGAGTGGACACAAGAGAAGTTTTGGAAAGTGATGATCGATTGAATAAAATCTCAGATTATGTTTTGGCGGATTGGAAAAGAAAAACCAAGGACGGAAAATTTAATGCTTTGTTTGCAGTTTCAAATATTGATGTTTTGAAAAAATATTATAAGCTGATAAGCGAAAAGAAATCTGAGAAATTTAAGATAGCGACAATTTTCACCTATCAAGCTAATGAAGAGGATAATTCTGATATACTCGACAGTGATGTTTTTGTTGATGAAGGTGACGTGATAAACAAACATTCAAGGGATTTTTTGGAGGACTGTATTTCAGATTATAATAAGGAACATGCGACTAATTTTTCAACTAATACTTTCTATGAGTATTACAAAGATCTGCAAAAAAGAATTAAAGATAAGGAAGTTGATCTTGTTTTGGTTGTGAATATGTTTTTGACTGGTTTTGATAGTCCTAGATTAAACACTCTGTATGTCGATAAGAATTTGCGCTATCATGGATTGATTCAAGCTTACTCAAGGACAAATAGGCTTTTGAATTCTGACAAGCCTCATGGGAATATTATTTCTTTTAGGAATTTGAAAGATGCGACCGACAAGTCACTGGCTCTTTATGGTGATGAAAATGCAAAAGAAATTGTTTTTAAAAGACCATATGAGGAGCAGAAAAAGGACTTTGAGGGTAAGTTGATTGAGCTACGTGAAAAAGTTCCAACTGTTGAGTCTGTGGATGCGTTGGCTGGAGAAGAGGAAAAGGCTGAATTTGTGAAAACGTTTCGTGATCTTTTGCGTGCCAAGGCATCGCTTGAAACTTTTGCTGAATTTTCTTTTTCTGATCTGGGAATTTCTGAGCAGGAGTTCTATGACTATCAAAGTAAATATTTGGATATTCATCATGATAGAAAGGATAGCGGTCAGACTGAGTCTATTTTGGATCAAATTGATTTTGAAGTAGAGTTAACGGTTACAGTTTCCATTAATTTTGATTATATCATTCAGCTTATTGCAGGATTAAAGGGTGTTACTTCTAATTCAGTTAAGGAGAGAAAGATTGAAGATATTCTAAATATTTTTGATCGCGACGCAAGGCTTCGTAAGAAGAAAGATTTGATCCGAAAGTTTATTGAAGAAAATTTGCCTAGAATTGATGAGTCTGATGATGTTGAAAAAGTATTTGGTGAATTTTGGGAAAATGAACGTTCTGATTTTTTGAGAAACATTGCAGAAGAAGAAAATATTCCTCTAGATAAATTTGAAGATTTGATCAGTGAATATATCTACACTCAAAAATTGCCTCGAGGTCAAAAAATTATTGATTCACGAGGAGGATCAGGAATATTGGAAAGGCAAAGTATAATTGATCGTGTAAAAAATGCCATTGATAATATTATTGATATTTTTGAATGGGAGAATAAATAATAAAAAACTATGTCTACAAAACTAGGAACATTGGAAAATGTTGAATTGCGTGAGGTTTGGAATCATGAAGCTTATGATTTCACAACGTGGTTGGCTAAGGAGGATAATTTAAGTTTCTTGGGTATTGAGATCGGAATAGAAATAAAACTAATTGAAACTGAGGCGAATTCGGGTAATTTTAGTGTTGATATTTTGGCGGAAGATGAAATGGCTGGAAGAAAAATCATAATCGAGAATCAATTGGAGGTGACTAATCATGATCATCTTGGAAAACTCATAACTTATGCTTCAGGTCATGATGCGGAGGTTATGGTTTGGATTGCAAAGGATTGTAGGGAGGAGCATAGGCAGGCCGTGGATTGGCTGAATGAGCATACTGATGAGAAGATTAATTTCTTTTTGATTAAAATTGAGTTGTGGAAAATCGGGGATTCAGATCCTGCTCCAAAATTTGATATTGTATCTAAGCCAAACAATTGGGCAAAGGCAATCAAGAAGGTTTCTCGATCTGGGGAGCCGTCAAAATTAGCTTTGCAGCAAATAGACTTTTTTAATCGTTTTGTCGAATATTGCAATGGAAAGAAGACGATTTTAAAATTGAGTAAACCTGGAACAACTGCGACAGCTTACTATCAAGTAGGAATAGGAACTTCGAAGGCACGAATAGCTATAAAAATGAACACTCATCATAATCTGATGAAGGTGGATTTATATGTTACAAATAAAGACACCTATTACAAGCTGGAGGAAAGTAGGGAAGAGATTGATAGGAAATTTGATTTTGATCTTATTTGGGATGAATATCCTGAGTCAAAAGGTTCTTTAATTGGAACTTCTTTTGATTTTAATATAGATACTGAGAATAAGTATGAAGAATATTTTGAGGAGATAAAAACAGTGTCTGAAAAAATGCAAAAGGTTTTTGGGAGATATCTTAAGGAGTTTAAGAAGTAGTTGGGTGATTTTTGGACTGGATCTGTTTTTGATCGGTTGCGGTGAGTAAATGTTATTTGAGGTTATGTTAAGGATGACAATGGAGTAGGGAAGAAGAAACCTCTCCTCGGTCCTCCCTTTTAAAAAAGGGAGGAGGAAATAATGAAACTTCTAGATAAAAAAACTTCAGAAATTGATAGTATCATTTCAGAAATCGAAGTGTAGATTTCTATGAGTGTCTTTATTTCATATTCTAGCAAAATAAATAAAATCAGAATAAGAAAACCCATATTCCAGATATTAGAATAAGAAAACCTATATTCCAGTATATGCTTGTAAACTGGAATAAGGTGGATAAAAAAGGTCAGTTACCTTTTTGAAATTGATTTTTGGACTGGATCTGTTTTTGATCGGTTGCGGTGAATAAATGTTACTTGAGGTTATATTAAGGATGGATCCCGGATAAGTTATTTTTCTCAAACTCGTACCTCGTTTGGAAAAATATACTTTCCAGGATGACAACTGGGGGCGTGTTGAAAATCTTTAGTTTATGTTTTTTGTTTGGGTGAGATTTCTCGACTTCACTCCGCTCGTCCCTCGTTTCGTTTCACTTGAGATGACAGTTTTTTGCGAAGTGATGTTTTTAGTGATATACTATCCCTATAAGATAGAAAAATTTTTGAAATATGAAAAGAGAAAATAAAAAGTTAAAAATCAGGAACAGCACAGCGGAATTTTTAATGTTCACCTCTCAATCGGGAGAAGGTGGGATTGAGGTTCGTGTTGAAGATGAAAATGTTTGGCTGACTCAAAAGTTGATCGCTAAGCTTTTTGATGTGAAGATTCCGACAATTAACGAGCATTTGAAGAATATTTTTGAAACAGGAGAAATTGAGAAAGATTTAGTTATTAGGAATTTCCTAATAACTGCCAAAGATGGTAAGAAGTATGATACTAAGCATTATAATCTAGAAGCGATCATTTCTGTTGGTTTTCGAATTAACTCTAGGAGAGCAACGGACTTCAGAAGATGGGCAATTGAGATTTTGAAAGACTTTGCGATTCGTGGATATGTTTTGGATGATGTGAGATTGAAAAATGGAGCATATTTGAGTAAGCAGTATTTCAATGATTTGATCTTAGAGATTCGCGATATTCGATCTAGTGAGAGAAATTTTTATCAACAAATCACTGACATATACGCAACAGCTGTTGATTATGATATGGATTCATTCACGACTAAGGAATTTTTTGCAACTGTGCAAAACAAGCTTCATTATGCGATTCATGGGAAAACCGCAGCGGAGTTGATCGTGAGTCGGGCTGATCATAAAAAAGAAAGCATGGGGCTTTCAATATGGAAAAAAGCTCCAGATGGAAAGATTCTCAAGTCTGATGTTTCAGTTGCGAAAAATTATCTTATTCAAAAAGAAATTAAGGATTTGAATAGGTTTGTGGTAATGTATTTGGATTATGCTGAAAATCAAGCAGAAAAAGGCATTCCAATGTCGATGAATGACTGGTCTGAAAAACTGGATGTTTTTTTGAAATTTAATGATGAAGAAGTCTTGAATAGTCCTGGAAAAGTAACTGCGGAAATAGCAAAGTCTTTTGCTGAAAGTGAATTTGAGAAATATCGACCTATTCAAGATGGAGTGTATGAATCTGATTTTGATCGAGAGGTTAAGAAATATTTGAAAAACTAAAATAATATGAAATATCAATCAGAACAACAACTTGAAAATATTTTAACTTAACTCATGTGGCTTTTGTTGGCGTAGATTCCGGATAAACTATTTTTCTAAAATTCGTATCTTATTTTGAAAAATATGTTTTCCGGAATGACAAGGGGGCGGATGGGATGAAAAAAAGAGAGAATGAGGCGTGGATTTTTGAAAATGTTTTGAGTTTGTGGTTTTCGAATAACTATTCTCAGACAGTCATAAGCAACAAAAACTTTTTGATTGCTAGGGATTGCGTGAAATCGTCTGATGTTGATTTGGAAGAAACAGAAAATATTACTGTAGAGGAAATTTCTTTTGATGAGTTTCTTGATTTGGCAACGACCGAGGAATTCAAGCACACTGAACTCAAGAATCACTTTTTCAGAATGAAACTAGAAAAATCATATCGAGATGAGTTTGAGGGTATGTTGTTCGAGTAAAAACCCCCTCCTCAATCCTCCCCTTTGAAAAGGGGAGGAAGTTCGAGATTTGGAAAATAAAAAAAGTCGCAGGGTTTTCCTTGCGACTTTGACTTTTTTTGGGAGTGGTTTTTTTATTTCAGCCACTCTCCAGGGATGTCCCAGCGAGTTTTTTTGCTGAAAAAGCGTTTAATGAGTTTTTCGGTAAATTCTGGCTTGACCTTTTCAAGTCCGTTTCTCAACTTGAGGGTCATGGCTTTTAATCGCTGGTTATTCGGAAAATTTTTGTGTGCGACATTGATGATAACCTGCATAGTCTCAACAATTGAAATTTTGTTGGCATCTTTCAAAAGTAGCGATTTGGCGCTACTTTTGAATGCGGTGACAGTTTTAGCCTTTTTAAGCTCCTCTATAGTGGATGAGTTATTTTTTGATTGACCCTTCTTCGCTTTCTCGGCCTGTTCAAATTTACTCCAGTTTTCGTGCCTCGCGAGTTGATGTTGATCGGCCAGCTTTGTTTTTAGCAGTGCATCTTGTAATGAACTCATTTCTCTCTCCCTTGCTTTGAGTTTTTAATGTGCGTTTAATCGAACAGTTAATAATAGCATAGCTTAAGGAAAAAGTCAAGGTGTTGGGTGATGTCGAAAGAAATGTATCTTTAAATGTGCATTTTTTCAATAAATCACTTAACTAATTTTAATTGATAAGTTTCAAAAAAACACTTATAATAAATACCGTAAATACTAGATAGTAATAAAAGGGGTCGGGTACCTTTTATTATGGATTTTAACTCTACCTATAAAAAGACTCAGATAAGAAGAGCTAAGTATTATTAATAGAAATGTAATGGAAAACAAGAAAATCCACTTAGGCGTATATTGCTTAGTGAGGAGAGATGATGAACTTCTTGTGATCAAGAAGGGTCGAGGTCCGTATATAGGGAAATATGATCTTCCTGGTGGAAGACTTGAATTTGGTGAAAGCATTGAGGACGGACTAAGAAGAGAGCTTCAAGAGGAAACTGGTCTTGAAATGATGAAGGCTTCTTTTTTGAGTGTAGAAGAAGATGTTTTTTAATATGCTGATATAAGTGACTGTACTAAAAAGTTTCACCATGTTGGAATGTATTATTTGATTGAAGCCAAAGAGGGTAACTTGAAGAAGGACGCTGACGGGCATGATTCAGAAGGAGCACTTTTCGTTAAAATTGAAGAGATAAATTCTGACAACATTGCGCCTATTGCACTCAAAGCGATTCGAAAGATTTAATAAAAAAAACCTAATGATCAGATTCGATCGTCAGGTTTTGTTGTTTTTGGATATTTTAGGCTAGAAAAGCTTCAGGAAGACTGTCACTGCTAAGAAGATTATTGGTATCGTAACAAATAATATTGATAGTCTACCTACGAGTGCTTTAGTGGGAGCCGCTTGCGAATCTTTCTTGAGATCAATCTTTCTGTTCCTTAGAAATTCTGGATAAGGGAAAAATGTGGCAGTAATAGCAAGAAGGAAAAAGAAGAATGTTCCGTCGGGGTAGAATTTTGAGACAATCGCCAGCAAAATTCCGAAAATTGAATCAATCTCTTTTTATTCTTATTTGCATTGATAAATAACTTGAAGTAATGTAAGAGGATTTGATGTAGGTATTTATGATTGACAAATCTATTCTATTAATGTATACTAAGGAGTCCTTTTAAAATAAAGGTTCTTAATAAACAAAAAACAAGAAGGAGTTTTTTTATGGCAAATAACAAAGAACAAGATAATTTCTATCAGGTGGAGTATGTATATGATATTGATGTACCCTATTATGAATTATCTGATTCAGAATCTGACTATAGGAGACGTATTAAGGAAGGAATGGTGTATGATATTGAGATTATCCCCGGCGTTGTTTTGCAGTATGTGGCCAGATTGAGGAGCTGCACAAACCATATAAACAATATTCTGAAAAATGAAGTGACTTTTGTTCCTGTTGGTGGCGAGGGAATTAAAATTGATGCAGTTGATGTAGGCAAGATACGGGAAAGCAAAAAGTCGTTCTGTTTCTGTAAGAGTAATCTCAATCCAGAAGAATTGGTAAGGGGGATTAGAAGCGAGAAAAGGAGTTCGTGAGGTTGTAAAAAAGCTTGTATATAATCAAAACCCTATTAGGTGTAATACTTCGATAGGGTTTTTTATTTTTTATGAACAGTAAAGAGCTGTGTACAGATTTCTATAGAAGGTTTTCATTGACAAAATTCTTAAAATATGATAATATTAGATGTTAGTATGAAGTAACTTAATAAGTTAATTTTAATGAAAAGGAGGAATGTGTCATGCGTAGAATTGATCTAGGTGCCTTGAATATTCTTGAGAAATTTTCAAGGTGGACCCAGAAATGGTTCGGCTTGAATAATTTTTTTTGGGTGAGAGTTTGTTGCTTGTTTGCAGTATTTTATGCTGTGCAGGGATTGATAAATATAGCGAGTGATCCTAAACAAGACGCTTTTTGCGAGACTCAGGCTTGCTGCTCATATGTCATACTGAGTGTTGCTACTTTTTTTATGGTTTTTTGGACTGAAAAAGATGTAAATAAGCATCCGAGATATGAAAATGAACTAAAGATAAGTTTTTACAGCTGCAGATTACTGCCGGTATTGATGTTAGTAGTATATTCTTTTGATAGTGTAGCAGGCTTAGATATGTGTCCCAAGTCACTTACCTTCGTCTCTCTGTCTGCATACCTTCTTTGTTGCACACCACTTCCTCCTTCGGATAGTAAAGTGAAGCAGCTGATAAAAGAGGGTCTCAGAAAAGCTAGAAAAGCAATTGTCCCAAACACAGTGCCTGTTCCTTTGAAGGGGTAAATCGGAGAGAGTCTAGCTCTCTTTCTTGGAAGGATAGAAATTATAATCACTGAAACTAAATAGTTTCAGTGGTTTTTTGTTTACTTGAAAAGGGTATGATGTGTTGTTATTTTTGTGGCATAATGATAGGGAATGTATGATTTTAATGGAATAGTTTTAATTTTTTGTTAAGCTTTTTTCGAAAGATTAGCAGAAATATAAAAAAATATGAGTTTTGAGTATCAACCGACAATTTCGAGTGAGGGTAATAGAGGTGGAAAAAGAGTGGTTTCTTTTAAAAGAGGAGGTCCTGAAAAATTTGAAAAACCAAGTTTTGAGATGATGACATATGCTGACTATATTTCAAGAGAGGCTGGGAGAAGAGGATTGGATGAAAAAATGGGTCAAATGGTTAACAAAGTAACTAGAAAAGTTGATCGAGGACAGGAGTGCGAACAGTCGTTATTGGGCAGGTGTGTCATTGCTAGAAATGAGAAAATCCCAGTGCCAGTTGGCAGGAATCCTGTGTCGTATGAAAAAGCAAAGAGTGAACTTTTTGATTTCGCAAGAAATCATCAGCCATCTGAAAGTGAGAAAAGTGAATCAAATATTTCTGGTGAAGTGGAATTAATGATTGGAGATAAGTTAAAAGAAAGCGGTGTAGATATTGCCGACGTTAGATTCCGTACAGCAGTAGGCACACCCTTAGACTATCAATGTGGAGTTGACGGTTGGGTTGAAATTGTGAGTCAAGGAGAAGGGAGAGAGATTATTACTTTTGACTTAAAGACAGGTGCAGCTAGAGATTCGTCAATTCAGGCGGATATTATGTTGAAATTGGACTTAGAAAGTGATGGATTTACTCCGGATCAGAAATTGGCGGAGCTATCTGGGTTTACAGGTAATGTGGTGGATATTTACAGGGAAAGGGTTCATTTATCAAGTAACTAGCGAGATAGAATAATAGGCGGTTGTGTGGTTTTTTAGGGTAGAGCTGGAAAACTTCTTCTTGGTGAACTCTCTTCAATAAGGAATTAAAAAAAAACCTGATGATCAGATTCGATCGTCAGGTTTTGTTGTTTTGGTTGACTTTTTTTGCTTAGATTTGTTATTTTTCTTGAGTGGTTTTTTTTGTAAAGCTCAATTGAATTAGAGAAAATGAAGAGTGTGCTTATGGCAATGTTGTTTTTGTTAGCTTGTTCACCGTTCGTATTTGCCGAGGGCAATGAGCTTAACGCTGAACTTGATGAAGGAATATATGAGCATTGTGGGGCAAATCGAGAATTTAACGGAGATGTGGTGATTGAATGTTGGAATGGAGATGATGCAGGAAATATGAGTGTTAATGCGAGATTCAAAAAAAAGACGTTGTATTATTTACTTATATAAATGATGAATATGATTTGTTTTTTTGGAATAATAATCACATCGAAAACGTTACAATAAGGTCAGTAACGAAAGATATGAAGGATGATAGTATTGGTGGTCATTAATACCATAATCAGTAAGTGACATATAGCACAGATTCGATTTCTAACCTGTGCTTTTTTTATATACCCTAAATAAAGAAACCTATCTCTCGCGGCTTTTTAGCTTGACAAATGTGTAAGTGTGGTGTATTATTAATTGTTAGCATAAAGTATATTAAAAAGTTAATATTAAAAAAGCAGAGAGGCTAAAATGAATGTACTTGATCGATTAGACCGTATTGACTCTTGGATTATTAAAAAGCTGGAAAGAATGTTTCAATGGACGAAAAACATCTTTGGACTGGACAATTTTTGGTGGGCAAGAATTATGCTTATCATTAAGATATGCATCGTCTTATGTTTTTTACAGGTAGAATTAAGTTCTCAGGGGTTAAAAACATGGAGTACTTACTATATTAATTACATGGATATTGGCCTTGTAGTGGCAATTTTCTTAGGTAGCTTTTACTTTGAAGCGATAATGAGAGGGAATGAGAGATATGTAAATGTCTTGAGGTTAATGCTACAGTGGCCTAGATGGGTAATAATAACCGCAACCCCGTGTATGAGTGCATTTATAATTTTTAAGCTGTGTACCGTAGAGGATTATCAGGTGGTTGCAAGAAGTGCACAAGCTTTTACTCATTTTTTTGCAATATACGCAATCTCTTGCTTATCTACACCACCGTCAGAAAGTAAGGTAGTGAAATGGATAAAGAGCGCGATTGAAAGGCTCTCTCCCGCTATCAATTAAAAAAAGTTATTTAACAGTAATTTCAAGGAGGTTTCAATTATGAAGAGTGATGCTTGTAGTGGTGATATGTCAAAGAAAGATGCACTCGATATAATCAAGGAATTGACTATGAATCTATTTAATTCCATGGAAATAGCATTTGGAATCGTTGGCAAGGAGTTAAGCCAGGCTGAGTGTGATATTCTTGAAGTGGAATTAAAAGATGAAATGTTGAGGCGTGCTGAAACCGCTAAGGATAATTTTTACAAGATGGAAAAAGTCTTTGAGTTATTGTCTCAATACTACGCAGGTGCAAACACTGATGTGAATAATGCGCTTAATGCAGCTGCTAAGTGTGCCCGAGATATTGGAGATACGAAATTAAAACTCACGGAAGCAATTTCCTGTACGGAGAGTGTTCTCCTTCAAGTAAAGGCACTTGATCCTGTCCTGCCGAAGAGCATAATGTCGAATGATATGTGAGCTTAAGGAAGAATAGTCTTATCTTTAAGACTCAAGCAAGGAAACTAAACAGTTTCCTTGTTTTTATTTTCTGAGAAAAATTAAAACCGTAGGCAGATTTCCGCTTACGGTTTTTTAGAGGGGTGTTTGTGTCGCATTCCTGTTATCAAAGAATGCTCAGGAAAGTTGCGAAAATTCTAAGAATGACTACGATCATAGCAAGTACTACTCCACAACAGAATGCAAACATTGCAATATAGAATATAAGCATTGCAACGTAGAATATGATAATGAAAAAAGTGTAGGCTATCGCTAATATCACGTAGACTATTGCGTATAGGACGTAGATTATCGCGGACAATGCAAATAATATCGGAGAGATGACTGCTCCTAGAAAGGCTGAGGGTATGTCGATTTCAATCTTCTGATAAGATGGGCTTGCGATTTTTTTCTGGAAGTCTCTAATTTTTTTACGAGAGACGTCAGTTCTTTTGTTCACAGTTTCTCTCCTTGTATGAATGTTAATGTTCTTTATTATCTTATTTATGTACAAGGTAAGGTATTTTGTTGATCCTGTCAATGAAGAAATGTAATGCGCATAGAGGTATTGTATTTGACAAAATCAATAGAATAGTGTAACGTAGAATGTTGTTTAACAATTGAATATCTTTAAATCCTACAAACCAAGACAGAGGGGCATTATGACTGAGCAAGAAAAGATTGATTTTTTGAAAACGTTGATGGTTCGAAATGAAGATGAGCTTGTGGAGGGGGAGAGGTATCTAATTATAAATATATTATTAAAAAAAGCTTCTTCTCGAGGATTTGGGGTGTATTCGTTGGTATTGGTTGAGAAGAATGTTCTTATGCAAGGAAGTGATTGGGCATGGAGAAATCAAGTTTCTGGAGCACCTTACAGGATCTTTAAATACAATAAAGAAGCTTTTGAATTTGCTTGGGAGCTTTTCGGAAAGATGTTATGGGGAGATGGATCTGAGAAATTTTGGGCCCTAATCGAGGGCTCTGGTCAATTCTCATGTAAACTATCATTTCTCAACGATATTGATGAAAAACATCATCAATTCAGCGGAATTAAGCGCTAGAGAATGTAGTAATATGAAGTTTTTAAACGAGTGTGGAAAAATCCCCACTCGTTTTTTGATACGTTAAAATGAGAAAAATAAAAAAGTCGCAGGGTTTTCCTTGCGACTTTATTGTTTGTCAGGGCGTTTTTTTCTTAATAATTCAATGTGAATAAGTTTGAGATACTATCACCTAATAAGTAAGCACACAACAGTATTGCAATTACCTGCACCGCTATTTTTAGAAGGGTTCGCTTTAGGTTTCTTTTTTTTGGGTCCTGTAAGAACCCGTCACAGAGCAAGGTTGAGCAAACTACTATGTTTATGACAAACTTCGGATTAACGGGGAGTATGTCGACACTGGCTACATAATAAAATGCAGCTGCTGCTAACTGAAGAATTGCTAATTCAGTTATATGTCCCGCGGTAAGCTTAAAAATCTTACCGCCGATCATTGTTCCAGTGCCCAGTATTGCGATTGTGATAACTAAATCCATCATTGAGAGTCTCCTTGTGAATTGATTATTAATAATTTAAAACAACTTGTCTAACTATTTAATTTAGCATATTTTTAGCTATTTGTCAAGAGATTATGTGAGTTCTCTATTTCAGTGTAAGGCATAATGATAAATTAAAGTACCATTTAAATTGCAATTTAAATGGTACTTTTTTTGTTTGACTCAATCTTTGGTGGTATACTTTTAGTGTAATATCTTGTAAATAATAACATCATTTAATCTGTAAAAGATTGATATGATTTTAAAAATATGAGCTTTGAAAGAATGCCAACATTTACGAATAGTCCAGAAAGGAAAAGGAGGGATATTGCAGCGTCTAAGGCTGGGAAGCGTGAAAGATCTGAGAAACCTAGTTTTAAGAGAATGCCGTACGCTGAGTATGTCAAAAGAGAAGCTGCAAAAAGAGGACTGATTGAGAAAAAGGGATACATGGTGAACCCCATTACAAGAGAGATTGATAGGGGTCATGTATGCGAAGAGTCTCTTTTGGGTAAGTGTAAGATAGGGAGAAAGGAGAAGGTTCCTGTGCCTACTCGAAAAACTCCTGAGGATTATGAGAAAGTGAAAAATGCACTTTTTGACTTCGCAAGACAGCATCAGCCAGCAGAAAAAGATAAGAGTGAGCAAAATGTTTCCAGAGAGGCTGAATTAGTACTTATTCAAAAATTAAAACAAGCTAACTTAAATATTTCAGAGGTGAATTTCTACACTGCAGTAGGTACTCCTTTGGATTATCAATGTGGAATCGATGGCTGGGTTGAGATTGTGAGGGAAGATGGAGATAGGGAGAATGTGTCATTTGACTTGAAAACAGGTGGATACAAGGATTCAAAAATTCAAGCAGACATCCTTTTGCGATTGGACGTATATGAGGATGGATTTACTCCTGAGGAAAAGGTAAAAGAGCTTAATAATTTTGCAAACAAAGTGGTGAATACTTATCAGGGATGAGTTATAATGACTCGTCCTTTTTTATCCCTCTATTCTGAAGAGAGGAGGAGGGAAGGTGGTTTTTGTGGTAAAATAGAAAGAGATATTATTAACTTTTTGAGTATGAGATTTTTAGAGATAACTAAAGAGACTACAGCGAAAAGTTGGATTTTTTTAGGAGTTTTTACTCTGGCGTCTTTAGTATTGTTCGGATTTATTATGTGGGCAATAGAGAGAAATACAGGTGATATTGTTAAAGAATATGAACAGCAGAGTGAGAGGGCAAAAATTAGGGCGGTAGAACTGGAGTATAAGAAATTAATTGAACAGTGGCAGGCTGAATTTCCAGACGAACCCGCTTTGAATCTTTTGCCACCAAATATGCAGAGAATGAAAAGACAGGGTTGTGTAGTAGATGGTATTTTAAATAGAGCAAATAAGGAAACGAGAGAAAAATCTGTAGTGGAGCTGGTGAATAGATCAAGCTGCTACTACCTGCATCGATCCATTGAGACATGGCTTAGTCCTCCTGATTTTGAAGAGATTGAGAAGACTATGGGGAGCATTACAAAGAATAGGGATGATGTGTTGTATGGCATGTTTATTGCTGAAGCGATTGACACAAAGGCAATTTATCTCTATGAGACAGAAAATAGGGAATTTGAATTCAACAGAATGTGTCGATCAGGAAGTAAGAACTTTTGGGGGGAACATACTTGCAAGCCTTCCTTAGGAAGGGAAGAGTATCGTCTCTATGTTCTGGATATTACTAAAAAGGCTATGGACTTGGGAGTGCAGAGTTTTATGTTTGGGCAAATATATTTTCAAGACTACATTACCAATTCCTCAGCTGAACAAGTTTTGAGAGAAATGCGAGCGTATGCCAAATTTAAAGGGATTGAAATTGTGATTGGGGCTCAGACGAATGACATTAATGATGAGAAATATTTGCGACAATTTGACTTTATTGAAGGGGGAATTGGAATCAGTCCGAAAGGGGAAATTGAAAAAGGCCCATGTTATTCTCGCTGGTGGAAGAAAAAAGGCGATTGGTGTTGGGCACTTTTGTGGAACAAAAAGTTTTCCAAGAAAGCAAATAATGTTTTTGTGCACTTGGATTGGAGTGGAATTGAAGGTGATGACATGGGGACTTTCGCTCATATGAGTCGCAAAAAAAGAGCTGAAACTCTTCGATACTTAGAGGGATATTTTTCAAAAAAAGACGTTGGATTTTTGATGCCTATATTAACTCCGTTATACAAAGAAAACGGTGGTTGCTATGGAAAATCAAGAAAATACTATTCAGCAGATAACCGTCATTCTTGCAAGGATGAAAACGTGATTAATGAACTGTTGAGTAGGTGAGTTCTCTGTTGACAAAATTAGGGGCATAGCTTAGTATAATGTTTTGTTTGGCAGTTGATATAGAATGAAATAATGACTCTAAGGAAGGAGGACATGTGTAGATGATTGATGGTGAGGTGGATGCATTAAGAAAGCTTTTTGAGGAACATAGAGGGTGTGATTTTTTTCTTGATACAATTAAGATTTTTGTTAAATTACCTAAGGATAATCCTTTGGTACGAGTTTCTAATTTTACGGAATTAGTGCGTTGTGTCGCAAGAAATGAAATTATATTGGCTAGTCTTTCAAAAAGAGCTCTCTGCAATATGAGTGATGTAGAGGTAATGTATCAAAAGGAAATCGAAGTATTTCGTTCTGCTGGTATTGGTGTTTTGGTTGAGAAGCAGGATTCTGTTTTTCGGGTTGTTGCAATTATAGAGTAGGAGTGCTTTCAAGCGAGTGTGGAAAAATCCCCACTCGTTTTTTGTTGAAAATTTTTTGGTACGAAAACAATATGTCTGTGCATATTACATATGCTTATTGACAAAAGTTGAAAAATAGTGTAATATTAGGTGTTGTTTAACAATTGAATAAATATAGAAATCTGTAAGACAAACTGAAGGAGAATGAAAATGGCCAAAATGATTAAACATGAATTGGAGTGTGGCGTAAATATATGGTACGGTACAAAAATTAACTGTGCGAACATGTACGATATTCATGTCGATGGCGAAGTCGGATTTGCTATGGACATTGGAATTACAGAGGATCAGCCGATTGTTTTCGGCGCCAACGGCTTGCTGGTGATTGAGGTGAATGGAGTGACCTGGGTATTTTTCGGTGAACCGAATAAGGATCCGGAATATATTATCAAAGTTGAAGGAGACACTGTTAATTATTGTGGAAGTAAGAAGATTTACTTCGAGCGGAGTAGTTCGGAAATTGTTTTCATGAAAACAAAAAGAGTAAGTGTGGAGGAAGGAGTCATTATAACGGTAATCAAGCAACCTCTGGATGCATCATGGAGTGTTGGGTATGATGGTGGGATTTTTAATAATCCCTTCGAAAAGTATTATCGTCAGGACGAGAAAGTTTCATTCATGATAACCAGAGATGGGGGAACTACGCTTATTAAAAATAGCGTTGTTGGAGTTGTTGGTAATAATCTTACTTTTGAAAAAGGATTTAAGGTATGAATCGCGAAGACTTAAATGAGATGAAAGGAAATTTGAAAATCGCAAAACGTTTGAAGAAGAAGGTGGATTTGTTTGTGAAGGTGAGTGAAGTTATCCTTAGTTTGCCAGAAGATGATTTGATGGTCACAGCCTCGGAAGAGATCCTCGGTGATATGTTGGAGCATGAAGATCTGAGTTGCGCCGTCGTGGTTTTTGAGAATCGACAGGATGTTAGGATTATTAGTCTTATGTTCGAGAATGGAATATCAGCTCTTCGTGCCGCTGGTCTCAATGTTAATGTTGAAGTGGATGAGGAAACGTACTGCTGTAGTATTGTTGCTAGACCCGGTGATACAGCAAAGATAGGATCTTGTGGTTGTGGAAGTCAGTCTGTTTTAATAGTAACTGACGGAGCTGAGGATAGTAGTAAGCTCATTGGTAAAATGAAAGATCTTGATTTTGAGATTAAGACCGCAACTTTACGTCAATCTGGCTTGGAATTGCATGTTCAGCATATTGGTTTGGAGGCAATAGATGTACGCAGGAGTATTTCAAGAAATATTATGCATGCTAGTGTGCCAAGTGCCTCCAAGCGAGGCAATAGGACTGGAAGCAAGGCGTGTCAAGGAAAGAACTATTCAAAAATGCATCGTCGTTACAATAGAAAGCGATAGAATTGCATAGAAAGAAGTAAGATATAAACGAGTGTGGTAAAATCCCCACTCGTTTTTTTAATAATAAAAAACAGGGAATGTCTATTGACATAGAGGATGTTGGATGTTAAATTAGTGAGTCATTAAGTTGGCAATTGGAAATAGTTTTCATATCAAAAGTATCTTAAAAAAAGAGGTGATCCATGAGTGCAAGTAAAAGGAATATTTATAGTATTTTCAAAGAGATTGGAGAGGTGAATTTTGAAAATCAATTAGAAAAATTTCAGCTTTTTTTCGTCCATGTTTTTTTTGCTAAAGAAGCAAAAAAAGCACGTGTATTGAATGCAAGGATAAATTACCCAGCACTATGCAAAGAATTGGATATTAGCGATTATGAAGAAGTGAAGTGTCTTAGTGACGGGAGGAAATTTTTGTGTGACAACCTGGATTGGGCACCGTATATGCTTAATTCAAGTAGGGATACTGAATCTGCAATTGTTCAGTATTCAGTGGGCAATACTGTTGACTTGAAATATATCATGAATTTGATGTATAAGGATAGATTTTTCAGAACTGCACAAGAAATTAAAACTAAAAAACACCTTCTTCAGGTTCTCTGGACTCTTCAAGATGCGCAGTATAAGGAGTTTGTCGACATGAAGTGGGATTCGTCTGAAAAAGGATGATGTTTCATGGATTTGAATATTTAGCATATAGTGCTATCCAATGAATATGAATTCAAAAATCCAATAATCATTTGATTATTGGATTTTTTATTTTCTCAAAAAAGCACGAATATTTCCTACTTTTTCTCCATAAACAGAGGTAAAATGGGGTAAAAACACTAAAAACGATATTTTTCACTAAATTCTTTGTATTGAGTGTCGAAAATGGCGTATTTCCTATTGACAAAAGCGTTTTAGCGTGCTAAAATTAAGAAATTGCTGATGGGCTTGCACTATTTTTTCAATCGTGTATAATAATGCTTACTAGGTAATGAATTATTTATATAAAAGAGGATAACTAAATACGAATCTTTAAATGAATCTCATTGATCAAGCCCTTTACGCTCTGCTGGAGTTGTGATGGGAGTGTCGTGATGAGATGTGTTTTTATGCTTAAAAAAGACAAGGACTTAAAGATTAAGGAGAATTTCAGTGCTGCTTCATCCTTATCGAAGAGAAAGTTTTTCAAGAAGAGGTTTATGGTGTCTCTACCAAATTTAATTGAGGCGCAAACTCAGTCATATGACTGGCTTTTGGACAAGGGTTTTCAAGAATTGTTAGATGAAGTTAATCCTATTGTGGATGCTACAGGTAGGGAGTTAGAAGTTACAATTTCTGACTACTATCTTGATGAACCAAAGTATGATGAGTTGACTTCAAATAATAAGAACATTTCATATGAGGCTCCTCTTAGAGCTAAGGCCTCTCTTTTGGTGAAGAAAACTGGTGAAGTTAGAGAACAAGAAGTGTATTTAGGAGATCTTCCAATAATGACAGATAGAGGAACATTTATCGTAAACGGAGTTGAAAGAGTTGTTGTTAATCAGCTTATCAGAAGCCCAGGTGTTTTCTTTACTGTAACTTATCAAAAGGGTAAGAAACTTTTCGGTGCAAAAATTATCCCTAATAGAGGTGCTTGGCTTGAGATTGATACAGATTTAGACGGAGTAATCTCAGTAAAAATTGATAGAAAAAGAAAAATCCCAGTAACATCATTACTGCGTGCTTTTGGGTACATAGAAGATGAAAAAATTAAAAAGGCGTTTTCTGATGTTGACTTAGGAGATGTTCATTTTATTGATGAAACAATCAATAAAGATATTACAAAAACTCAAGGAGAAGGTTATAAAGAGGTATACAAAAGAATCAGACCAGGAGATTTTGCTACTGAAGACAATGCAAAACAAATGATTGATTCAATGTTTTTTGACTTTAATCGTTATGATTTTGGAAAAGTTGGACGATATAGGTTAAATCAAAGATTGAGCGTTGAACGTTCAAACGAAGAGGAGAACAGAATTTTGAATACTGAAGACCTTATTTTAGTTATAAAAGAAATTATTAAGTTAAATAACGATCCTGAAGCTCAAGCTGATGATATTGATCACTTGGGAAATAGGCGTGTTAGAGGAGTTGGAGAGCTTGTGCAAAACAAGTTGAGGGTTGGTATGGCAAGAATGTCTAAGAATATTCGTGACAGAATGAGTACTTGTGAAGTTAATACTGTAGTTCCTGGACAGATTATCAATTCAAGACCAGTAGCAGCCTCTATTAAAGAATTCTTCTCTAGTTCACAGCTTTCACAATTTATGGATCAAGTAAATCCTTTAGCTGAGCTAGAACATAAAAGAAGGTTTAGTGCTATGGGTCCTGGAGGTCTTACAAGAGAAAGAGCTGGATTTGAAGTTCGTGATGTACATCATTCTCATTATGGAAGAATTTGTCCAGTACAGACTCCTGAAGGTCCAAACATTGGTTTGGTTGGACAGATGGCTACTTACGCAAGGATTAACGAGTATGGTTTCCTAGAGACTCCTTACTTGAAGGTTACAAAGGAAGTTAAGGCTACTGCTGAGGCATTGTTTGGTAGAATTCTAAAGGAAAATATCAAAGGTGCTGCTAAGAGTGGTGAGATTCTTGATGAAAAATCAGCAAAGGCAGTTGCAAAGGCAGTGAAGGAAGAGACTATTGAGATAGTGCCTTTTGTTGAAAGAGAAACTGAGTTTGTAAATGCAACTGTTGAAGATAGAAAAATTATTGCTCATGCTGGAATTGAGATTGATGAGAATGGAAATATTTTAAACGGAACTGTAGAGGCTCGTGTTAAAGGGCATCCAGAAATGATTGAAGCTGATTCATTGGATTACGTAGATGTTTCTGCGAAACAATGTATTTCAATTGCTACATCAATGATTCCTTTCTTGGAACATGATGATGCTAACCGTGCATTGATGGGATCAAATATGCAACGTCAGGCAGTTTCTTGTGTTATTCCACAAGCTCCTGTTGTTGGTACTGGTATCGAAGATAAAGCAGCTGCTGATTCAGGTCAGGTTGTGATTGCTAAGAATAGTGGTGAAGTTATTGAGGTTGACGGAGCTCATGTTATTGTAAAAGAAACAGCTCCAGCAGGATCTAAGAATAAATACTTTAAGAGAACATATTTACTACAAACTTTCGTAAGATCAAATGCTTTCACTAGTATGAATCAGGTTCCTCGTGTTGCTAGAGGTGAAAAAGTTAAGAAGGGTCAAATGCTTGCAGATGGTGCTTCAACTGATCACGGAGAGTTAGCGCTAGGGCAAAATGTACTAGTATCATTTGTCCCTTGGGATGGATATAACTTTGAGGATGCGATTATCATTTCAGAAAGACTTCTTCAAGAAGATAGATATAGCTCTATTCATATTGAGGACTTCTCTATGGATGTTCGTGATACAAAGCTTGGACCGGAAGTTATTACAAGAGATATTCCAAATATCGGTGAAGATAGATTGAAAAATCTTGATGAGACTGGAATTATCAGAATCGGAGCAGAAGTTGCTTCTGGTGATATAATGGTTGGAAAGATTACTCCAAAGGGTGAGGGTGATTTGACTGCTGAAGAAAGATTGCTTAGAGCTATTTTTGGTGAAAAATCTAGAGATGTTAAAGATTCATCACTTTATCTTCCTCATGGTGAACATGGTAAGGTTGTTGACATTAGAATCTTCTCAAGAGAGCAAGGTGATAAGCTTCCAACTGGAGTTATTCAAAAAATTCAAGTTTCAATAGCACAGCTTAGAAAAATCTCTGTTGGAGATAAGTTAGCTGGTCGTCATGGTAATAAGGGTGTTATTTCAAGAATTGCACCAGTTGAGGATATGCCTCATCTTCCAGATGGTACTGCTGTGGATGTTATCTTGAACCCACTTGGTGTAGCTAGTCGTATGAATATTGGTCAAATTTTGGAAACTCATCTTGGATGGGCAGCGTCAAAATTAGGTTATAATGTTGCTACTCCTGCATTGGATGGAGTTTCAGAAACTGATATTAAGGCTGAATTGAAAAAAGCTGGTTTACCAGAAAATGGAAAGATTGGATTGACTAATGGTAAGACTGGTGAGAAGTTTGACAATGAGTCAACTGTTGGAATTATGTATATTTTGAAACTGAACCATCTTGTAGATGATAAATTGCATATGCGTTCAATTGGTCCATACTCTTTGATTACTCAGCAACCTCTTGGAGGTAAAGCTCAGTTCGGTGGACAGAGATTTGGAGAGATGGAAGTGTGGGCACTTGAAGGATACGGTGCAGCTTATACTCTTCAAGAAATGTTGACTATTAAATCTGATGATATTAAAGGTAGAAGTGGTGCTTACGAAGCTATTATTAAGGGCGAACCGATTAGTAGTCCAAATATTCCAGCATCATTCCATGTACTTGTTAATGAGTTGAAAGGTTTATGCCTAGATATTGACTTAATAGGAGGGGTAAAATCAACTGATAAATAAAATTAACAAGAAAAATTAATTTAAATTGAAGCTTTTAACTTAACTATAAAAATATGGAAAATAATACTAGAGTAAGTGACTTCAGCAGTGTTCGTCTGAAATTGGCTAGCCCAGAGGATATCATGAAGTGGTCATCTGGTGAGGTTACAAAACCAGAAACTATTAATTATCGTACTCAACGATATGAAAAGGATGGTTTATTCTGTGAAAAAATATTTGGACCATCAAAAGATTGGGAATGTTATTGTGGAAAATATAAAAGAATTCGTTATAAAGGAATCGTTTGTGACAAGTGTGGAGTTGAAGTGACTCGTGCTAATGTTAGACGTGAAAGAATGGGTCACATCGAATTAGCTGTACCAGTTTCTCATATCTGGTTCCTAAGAGGTGTTCCTTCTAAAGTTGGTTTAGTTTTGGGTCTTTCTTACCAAGACATTGAGAAGGTTATTTATTTCTCTGCTTATCTTGTGACTAGCGTTGATGAAGCTGCGCAAAATAGAGTGATGGATCAGTTGGAGAATGAATATAAGAATAAGAAGAAAGAAATCAAGAAGAGTGATGAAGATGCTGAAGAGAAAGAGGATATGCTGAAGGATTTGAATGTTGAATATAGAAATAGTAGTGATGAATTAAAGAGCTTGAAACCTTTTAAGATTCTTTCTGAGATTGGATACTTCAATCTTTCAACTAAGTTTGGTCAGGTTTTCAGCGCTGGAATCGGAGCTGAGGCTGTTAGAAAAGTTCTTGATGAGATGAATATTAAGGCTGAAATTAAGAAGCTTCAAGACGATCTAGATTCTGATAGAAAAGTTGATGACAAAAAAGTTCTAAGAAGAATTAAGCTTCTTCAAGGTTTCGATATGTCAGGATTAAAGCCTAAGTGGATGTTCCCAACTGCAATTCCAGTTATTCCACCAGATCTTCGACCAATGGTTGCTTTAGATGGAGGTAGGTTTGCTACTTCTGACCTTAATGATCTTTATAGGAGAATTATAAACAGGAACAATCGTTTGAAGAAATTGATGAGTCTTGGGGCTCCTGAAGTTATTACAAGAAATGAAAAGAGAATGCTTCAAGAGGCTGTTGATTCACTATTTGATAATAGTATGAGAAGAGGGCAAGCTTCAGTTGCTGCTTCTACTGGTCAAAAGAGACCTTTGAGATCACTTGCTGACTCGTTGAAAGGTAAGCAAGGTCGTTTCAGGCAGAATTTGCTTGGTAAACGTGTTGATTATTCAGGTAGGAGTGTAATCGTTGTTGGTCCACAATTGAAATTGAATCAAGTAGGTCTTCCAAAGAAAATGGCTCTTGAACTTTTCAAACCTTTTATTATAAACAATCTTATCAAAAAAGAATACGCTCATAACGTTAGAACAGCTGGGCGTATGGTTGATGCTGAGGCTGAGGAAGCATATGAAATCCTAGATAATATTATCGGAGATCATTTCGTGATGCTTAATCGTGCACCAACCCTGCATAGACTTTCAATTCAAGCTTTTCAACCGAAACTGATTGAAGGTAAAGCTATCCGAGTTCATCCTATGGTATGTGCAGCGTTTAATGCTGATTTCGATGGTGATCAGATGGCGGTTCATGTTCCTTTGACTAAGAAGGCTCATGATGAATGTGCAAATATGATGCTTTCATCTAAGAATCTTTTAAAGCCCGCTAGTGGTGAGCCGATTACAACTCCTGCATTGGATATTGTTTTGGGAATATATTACCTAACTCATATTAAAGCAACTGCGCCAGAGGCTACGAAGTATTTTTGTTCAATTGACGAGGTGATGTTAGCTCATCAAAATAACGTTATTAAAGTAAACGAGAGAATCAAGCTTCAGTTTAATGGTGAGTTGATTGAAACTTCAGCCGGAAGAGTTATCTTTAATGAAGTTCTTCCTGAGGAAATGAGATTCAATAACAATGAGATGACTAAGGTGGAGTTAAAGCAAATCGTTTCTGATATCTTGGAAGCAAAAGGACAAGAGGAAACAGCTAACTTCGTGGATGAGGTAAAGTCTCTTGGGTTCAAATCTGCAACTCAATCAGGAATTAGTTGGGGAATGGATGACATTATTGTTCCAGATGAAAAGAAGGCTTTGATTGAATCTTCAGAAGATAAGATTAAAACAGTAACGAGTCAGTTTAACATGGGTCTCTTGACTACTGAGGAGAAGAAGAATAAATCTATTGAAATTTGGAATGAAGCTAAGAATCAAATTACTGAGGTTGTAAGAGAGAGCTTAGATAAGGAAGGTCCTGTTTATTCAATGGTTTATTCTAAGGCTAGAGGTAGCGAATCAGTAGTTGTTCAGATGATGGGTATGAGAGGTCTTATGGCTGGTGCTAGTGGTGAAACGATTGAACTTCCAGTTAAGAGTTCATTTAAAGAAGGTTTGAATGTGCTTGAGTATTTCATGTCTACTCATGGTGCTCGTAAAGGTATGGCTGATACTGCTCTTAGAACAGCTACAGCTGGTTATCTAACTAGAAGACTTGTAGATGTATCTCAAGATATTATCGTTCGTGAGGAGGATTGTGGAGATACAGAAGGAACTTTCTTGTATAAAGAAGATTCTGATGCAATTGGACAAGCATTTGCTAGCCGTGTTGCTGGTAGAACAGTTTTGGATAAAATCGTAAATCCAAAAACAAAGAAAACAATTGTTGAAGCAGGAGAGCTTGTTACAAAGGAACAATCTCAAGAAATTGAAGAAGCTAAGATTAAGGAGGTTAAAATCAGAAGTGTTGTTAGCTGTAAGTCAAAGAGTGGAATTTGTAAGAAATGTTATGGAGTAGATTTAGGTAGAGGAGGAGTAGTGAAGATTGGTGAGGCTGTTGGTGTTGTGGCTGCTCAAGCGATTGGTGAGCCAGGAACACAGCTTACTATGCGTACCTTCCATATTGGGGGTGTTGCAGGGTCTGATATTACTCAAGGTCTTCCTCGTGTTGAAGAAATCTTTGAAGTAAGACCTCCTAAGGGTGAAGCTTTGATCTCTGAAATCGATGGTAAAGTTAAGAGTATTACAGGTGAAGGGAAGAAAAATCTTACAATTACAATTGAGGCAGAGGAAAAGAAAAATACTAAGGAGTATCAAGTTCCTATAAACGCTTCGTTGAAGGTGGAAAAAGGAGATTTGGTTGCTAAAGGTTCTCAGCTTATTGAAGGACATATTGATCTTAAGAAGCTTTATAAGACAATGGGACAAGATGAACTTCACAGATATATTGTTCGTGAAATTCAGGAAATCTATGCTTCACAAGGTGAGGCAATTAATGATAAGCATATTGAAGTTATCATTAGACAGATGCTAAGTAGAATTGCTATTGAAACATCTGGTGATACAGGATTCTTGGTTGGTGATGTTGTTGAAAAATCTAAATTTGATGAAACCAATGAGAATATGGTTAAAGCTAAGAAAGAACCATCACAAGGAAGTCCAGTGCTTCTTGGAATCACTAAGGTTGCTCTTTCAACTGAATCTTTCTTGAGTGCTGCGTCATTTATTGAAACTGCTAGAGTTTTGATTAACGCTGCTGTAGAAGGAAAAGAAGACAAGCTTAAAGGTCTAAAAGAAAATGTTATTATTGGTAGATTGATCCCAGCAGGAAGTGGGTTTAGGAAATAGTCAATAAAACGTAATTGTACACAAAAACACCTCGATTTATTGAGGTGTTTTTTGATTGACAAAAATATTAATTTATGCTAATATTAATTGTTAGTAAAATGTAAGGAAGGTTAATTGACAATTTGATAAGTAGTAGGAGGTAATAATGTGGAGTAAATCCGAGACTTGGTTGATTGTGCTTGTTTTGTTTTTATTAGGGGGCACATTTTGGGAGGTATTAAAATTTATCTCAAAGGGTTCAGGAATGAATCCTTTGAGATTTTTATGGAAGCATATCGCTAAAATGATTAGCGGAGGGTGAAATGGAAATTCCAGCAGAATACATTCAGTTGTTAGTTGCTGTAGTGGGCATTTGTAAATTATGGAGAGTTTTTGCTGCATTTTGTGGCGTTAGTAGCAGAGAATTATTTTTAACGGTTTTTTGTCAAAGGAGTCAAAAATGAAAAGAAATATTGAAATCTGTAATAAAAAAATTGATAGGTGTCGGTGTCATAGGTTTGAGGCTTATGGGAATCCGTACCCAGATAACTCAAACTTTCTGTGTCTGTATGTAGATTCATCTCGCGCCTCCTTGGAGGAATTTGAAGAAAAATTAGCTCCAAGTGATTGCGTACGCGTTGATTTGTATGTGGAGAAGTTTAACGCAGAAATTGAAGAAGATATACATAAGCGTAATTGGGTTTTTGATATCAAAGGAATGCCGGTATTTGGTATCAGAGGGCTGAGGTTGGGCATGAGTCATGAAATTGATGACATATGTTTTATTATAAAAGTCTTAAGCTTCAAGTTGAACAAGGAGATCGTTGCGAATAAAAAGGATCTTATTAAAAATTTAATACAAGATCTCAGGTCGACTTATGTGAAAAAGTCTTTCCGTGAATTGACTTTAGAGGCTCAGGATATGAAGGACGACGAAGCCGGTGTCTATTTCCTAGAATGGGTCAAAAAACAGGTTGCCAATTTTGGTGGAACCGTCGAAATGCTCGAGCCTCATGAGGAGGAAGGCCTCATTCCAGATCATACAAAGAAGTCATTTGAGAATATATTCAAGAATTAGGAGGGTAAGATGAATTTGAAAAAATTCGAAGAAATTATGAGTAAAAATCGAAGATTCTATAGTGGAGACGGTTATTTTGAAGGGTTGGTAATTATCAAAAGATACCTCCCAGATTCACAAAGTCTTTCTGCAGTTTCAGATGGCCATGCTCATTCTGTGGATGGAGATGATCTCGTTGAAGTCGGAATCTCTGAGGATGATACGAAGAAGTTGGCGTCGCTGGGGTGGCAATTCGACGAGGATGTGGGTAATTTGTGTTACGAGCCTTAAATAGTAAAGGGATCCATAGCGACTATCGAAAAATCGATGGTCGTTTTTTATTTATCCACAAGCAGAAATTTGGCAGAGATATAATATAGTGATATAATAACACTGTAAGGTATTTTTAACTAAAAAAATATGCAAAAGTTAACAACAAAACAGAAAAACATTTTGGAGGCTATCAGGGGATTTATTGAGCAAAGCAAGGAGAATCCAACAAGCTACAGACTACAAAAAGAGCTTGAAACTCAGGGTCAATCTGAAAGCTTAAAATCAGTGACTCAGGTCATTGAAGCCCTTGAGAGGAAAGAAATCATAAAGAGAGATGAGGACAGGCGCATATATTTAATTGAAAACGAGAGTTATGCGAATTTGGGAAACATTTTTTCCATACCTCTTTATGGACTAGCTTCTTGTGGTGAGGCATTGGCGTATGCTCAGGATAATGTCGATGGATACCTCCAGATTTCCAAAAGTCTCTTTAGGAGATCAGAGCCAGCAAAACTTTTTGCAGTAAAAGCTTTGGGAGATTCTATGGATAAAGAAAATATCAATGATGGTGATTATGTGGTTTTTGAAAAATATGATAACCAAGATGTTCTTGAGGGAAAAATTGTTGTAGCAGTGATTAATGGTATGGCAACAATCAAGAGATTCAAAAAGGTGAGTAAGGGTGTAATTGGTCTTTTTCCAAAATCAAGCAACAGTACTCATCAACCAATTTTCATTCACGAAACAGACACGTTTGTGATTGCTGGGGTGTACAAGAGAGTGTTGCCAGTGAAATATGTAAGCTTGTAAGAAATACTTTTCAATAAAAAAACCATTTGCCTTGTGTGAATGGTTTTTGTTATCCGAGTGATAAAACTTGACATATTCATCTAAGTTCCGCTACACTTATGTGCAAGTAGTGATACTTATCTGATAGAGAGTTCTTTATTATTCTTTTAAAAAAAGGAGACAAGCTATGTCTAAGTGTGATCTGGATTTGGGTACAATTGGGAATGTATTTCAAAATACAATTATTGAGGATATCGCAATGACGCTTGGTCAAGATGATGATCAATTTCAATTTCCAGCTATTCCACCCAATGTAGCGCCTATTGGGAATGCGAGCGCTCTTGAGAAAGCACTTACTAAAATTAGTGGGATGTATTCTTACATGAAACGTGATTCGCTTTTCATGATGATGCTCGAATCTAGCGGTGACTATCCAAAAATCAATAGATTGATAAATGGGCATGGGATTATCGATAAGCACATGGGAAATTCTTACTATCATAGGTTTCCAGGGGAAGAAAGTGGTGCATTATTTGAAGGCTTTATTTGGGGTAATCCCAATGACGAGAAAGCTTCTAAGGATTTCTTGGAAATAAAAGATGTGGGTGGCGTCGAAGGATTGTTTCGAGGTAGTTTTGTAGAGGATATCCTAAGTGTTCTAGCTGAAGGCAAATTTGACAGAATTAATGTGAAATTGCCAGAAAATCTTCAGATTATACGGGAGATGACTGACGCCGAAAAGGCTTGTTCAACGGTTATAGAGAGATATGTTAAAAAAATCAAAGCATACAGTTTTTCTGATCAAAATGCAAAGGTTCGCGAAGGCTTATTTCTGCTGACTAGTTTTCACCTGACCTCATTTGTGATGTGGGAATTGGTTATTCAAAATGCAATACTCGGCGAATTAGTGATTAATAATGATTGGAAGGTTTGTATCGTTAATTAGATAGTAGTACTATCTGCCAAAATGAAATCCATCGAATGAATAATATTCGATGGATTTTTTTATATGGCGAATTGCTAGTGTGTTATTTGACTTTTAGTCGTAGGGGTGATAATTTCAATAAGAGGACGCTGTTGTTTGTAAAGTTTAGGAAAGGGAGTTGATCATGAGTATTTTTGAAGAAAAAAAGAGTCCACAGATTTCTCTGGGTATTGAGCAGTTAGAAGATATTTTCGAAAAACTTGAGGGGAAAGATATATCTTCAATTGATGTGATTATGGGATCCATTTTGGATTGTTTGGATATCGATCCGAGATTTCTATCTGAAGGAGAGATTCTTCTGAGAAAAATGGCAATCGAAAAAGAGACATTGATTAAGCAGGGTAAGCTTACTAGTGAAATGAATGCTCAGGAAATTGCTGATTTGGAGCAGCGGGTGATTGAGGCGAAAGAATCCGCAAAAGAATATGAAGAAATGTTTTCTGATTCAATTGAGGGAACTGAGAAGAGGATGGCTTCGATTAGAAAAATCATTGCCACCTTCAGCCCCGCTTCCTTAGGCGATTCTGTAAAGGAGTAGTTTTCGTGTTGTTTCAAAATTAAGGACGAGTAAAGTAATACTTTCTCGTCTTTTTATTTAACTCAATGATGTGAAGCTTAGAATGGGGGTAAACTATGTGGACAACTGTGAGGCAGGTGCTTGAGCTTTTGTGGGGATTCTGTATGTTGTTTAATCTGATTTTCTGTATTATTTCAATTTGCAGAAACAAAGAATGGTTTTTGTTTTGGTTTACTCCAATAGTTACTTTCACAGGACCGATCGGAACTAAAATGATTATCTGGGTTATTAAAAGTGAAAAATAAAGTAAAGGGTGTTGAAAATCAACATCCTTTTTATATTTCAAAAAAAGTTTCAGTGTGCTACAATTTGACTACTGGTTACTGTTAAATTAAAGAAAATCAATAGAAGTAAGAATAATAGCTTAATTTATTTAAGGATTTAATTATATGAAAAAAGTTTTGATAGTGGGTTCAAAGGGAATGCTGGGGCAAGAATTAGTCTCTGTTTTTGAGGATGATAGTGATTATGAGGTTTTTGACTGGGATAGGAATGAAATCGATACAACTAATAAGGATGAGTCTTTCAATAAAATTGAAGAACTTGGTCCGGAGATTATTCTAAATGCTGCGGCATATAATGCAGTGGATCTTTGTGAGGAAGATGATTCGGAATTTGAAAAGGCAAAGAAGTTGAATGGACTAGCTCCTGGATACTTGGCAGAGATTTCAAAAAAGATTGGCGCTACTTTTGTACACTATTCTACCGACTATGTTTTTGGTGAAAGTATGCCAGAAATTCCAGAGCCAGAGGGTTGTACAGGAAGTTGTGGCTCTTGTGGTCTTCATGACAACTTTGAGGCTGAGGTTGGATTTAAAGAGGATGATGTTACGGCCCCGACGAATCGTTACGGAGAGAGTAAATTGATGGGAGAAAAAGAGACTCAAGAAAAGGGTGAAAAATATTATATTGTACGTCTTTCAAAGTTGTTTGGAAAACCTGCACAAACTGATGGAGCTAAAAGAAGCTTTTTTGATGTGATGCTTGAGGCTGGAAAGAATAATGATGAAGTGAAAGCTGTTGATGAAGAAACAAGTTGCTTTACTTATGCACCAGATTTAGCGAGGAAATCAAAAGAGATGATTGAATCTAAAAAGGATTTCGGGATATATCATATAATTAATAGTGATGCTTGTACTTGGTATGAGGCAGTCGTGGAGCTTTACCGTCAAGCGGGGATTGAGACTAAGATTTCTCCTGTGTCAGGAGAAGAATTTCCTCGCCCAGCTAAGAGACCATTTTTCTCAGTGCTTATAAACAAAAAGTTGAATCCGTTGAGAAGCTACAAGGAGGCATTGGCGGATTATCTAAAGGAGATAGAAGGCTAAGATTTGTAGCAGAAGATAGTCAAAAATAAAATAACCGGGTCCATGTTATGGGCTCGGTTATTTGATATAGGAAGAGCTAGTGTCTAGCTGTCTTCCTTTTTAATTTTACGCATAGTTTGGTTGATGAAAAGAATCTCGTCATTTTCAATGCCAAGATTTTCACGATCCAGGCCGTCAAGGTATGAGTCATCTGGATGCGCCAATGCTATGATGATTGTAAATAAATAGAGAAGTCTTTTGGCCAATTCTCTGAGAGCAATACCCGTGGCTGTTTCGGAATTCTTTGATTCTAGTGAAATGCTTTTCCAATTCCGGTACTTTTCTGATTGCAATTCCAAACCCGTTCTGGAAGACCAGTGGGTTTTGAATTTGTTATTGTGTGGTGGAATGATCATTTCTGATGTGTGTTCGAGACATGTATCACGCGTTACATCAATTTCTCTTGCATAAAAAACACCACTTTTTCTGTGAATGGTTACAATTTTCGGATAGCTCCACAATATTATCGCTACCGTTTTTTGATCAGACATACTTACTCCTATAAGTAGTAACTTTTTAGATAAAAAGAGCAATTCAACCTGGAATTATGTTATCATGGTAGTATAATAAAATCAAATAATGGCTTAGCATGAGGCAGTAGATATGGATTGAAACTAGAATCACTCCAGTTGTACGAGATTAATTTACCCATCTAGTTAGAACTATATTTTTAGGAATTGATAATCAAGAAATTAAATCCACTGAGGAGCTATGAAGAAGTATTTGAAGGAAATTAGTGAGTAACTTGCAATATCACAAACAGCTTGCGTTACTTGAGAGCAGATAATTAGTAAAGAACAGTGACAATAAAGATCAACAAAAGAGTCTACACCCAATCTATTTAAATACCACATACTACCACGCTACAGTGCGTGGTAGTATGTGACTAAATTGAGATTATGTAAATCCAATTTAGTTAATAGTGTCATTAAAGATATGGTAGGTTCTAAAAAAATGTCAAAAAAAGAAATAGGAATGATTTTTTACAAATTATCATTAGCAATTTCAAAAACAAAAAAAGTTGACGAGGCAGCAGCTCTTTTGCGGGACCTTCTTTCAATTAAGGAGGCGGAGATGATTGCGAAGAGATTGAAGATATCTGAACTTTTACTAGACAAGTATTCTTATGAGGACATTAGAAATGAGTTGGGAGTTGGATATAGTACTATTGCAAGGGTTCAAGAGTGGTTGAAGATATCAGGAGATGGATACAGGGCAGCTGTTAGAAAAACGCGAAAGAAGAATATTAATATCAAGGAAGAATGTCCTGTTGTTGATTTAAATTCAATAAAAAAGCGATACCCAATGTATTATTGGCCGGAAATTATTTTGGAAAATATTATTAAAAGCTCAAGCAGAAAGCAAAAGGAGAAATTGAGAAATGTTATTGTCGAGATGGACAAGATGAAAGAAAAAACTGAATTATACCGTAAATTAAAAAGATTAATGAAATGAAAATCACCCCAATACATAGAGGTGTTTTTCATGATTGGTATTTGTGATACTATCATTGACCACCACTAAGATTACCACGCTACAGTGCGTGGTAATCTTAGTCACTTTTTGATTTAATGCTGAATAATGATAAAATTATAAATAGTTACCATATATTAAGGGAACGTAATAAATTAACTGGGAAAAACAAAGATATGAAAAATCTAAAAAAGACAGATCCAAAAGTTTATGATGCCACAATGAAGGAATTGAAGAGGCAGGAAGAAGGTTTGGAAATGATTGCTTCGGAGAATTATGTTTCAAAGGCAGTTCTTGAAGCACTGGGAACAGTTTTTACAAATAAATATTCTGAAGGGTATCCAGGAAAAAGATATTATGGGGGGCAAGAGTATACTGATGTCGTTGAAAACTTGGCAATTGAAAGGGCTAAAAAGCTTTTTGGTGCGGAGCATGTAAACGTACAGCCACATTCAGGCGCGCCTGCAAATATGATTGCGTATAGCGCCGTTTTGGAGCCAGGGGATAAGATTTTGGGGATGGATCTTTCTCATGGAGGACATTTGACTCATGGTCACCCAGTAACACTCTCAGCTCAGATTTATAAATTTAAGGGATACAAAACAGCTAAGAATGGAAAAATTGATTACAAAGAATTAGAGGCGATGGCGATTAAGGAAAAGCCAAAAATGATTTTGGCTGGTTTTTCTGCTTATACTAGGAATTTGGATTACAAAAAATTTAGAAAAATTGCTGACAAAGTAGGGGCAATTCTGATGATTGACATTGCTCACATTGCTGGACTCATTGCGGGAGGTGCAATTGAGAATCCTACTCCATATTTCGATATTGTAACAACTACTACTCACAAAACATTGCGTGGCCCAAGGGGAGGAATGATTCTTTGCAAGGAAAAGTATGCTAAGGCGATTAACAAATCAGCTTTCCCAGGATTTCAAGGTGGTCCACATATGAATAATATTGCAGCTAAAGCTGTTTCTTTTGGGGAAGCATTGAAGCCATCTTTCAAGAAATACGCTAAGCAAATAATTGTTAATGCCAAAGTTTTAGAGGAGGAGTTGACTTCTTATGGTTTTAAGATGATGTTTGGAGGAACTGAGAATCATATGGTTTTAGTGGATGTTTTTGGAAGTAAGGAAGTTACTGGGCAAGAAGCAGAGGTTGCTTTGGATAAAATTGGAATCACTGTGAATAAGAATATGATTCCAGATGACCCAAGAAGTCCAATGGATCCAAGTGGAATCAGAATTGGAACCCCAGCTATGACAACTAGAGGAATGAAAAAGGGAGAGGTGAAAAAGATTGCCAATTGGATCAACGCTGCAGTTGAAAGTCATGACGACGAAGAAGTTTTGAAATTGATTCACAAAGAAGTGAAAGCGCTTTGCAAAAATTTCCCATTATATCGATAAGGCAAGACATTTTAGCAAATTGTCGATGTAGTATTTTTATGGTATGATATGGTAGTTATAAATTAAAAATAAAAACAAATGAAAAAAGAAAAAGGTATTGCAAAAGTAGGAGTCGTTTTAATAGTTATAGTCGTACTATTGATCACTGTAGCCGTGGGTGCCTACATGGTTCGTCGAACTCTTATTCCTTCTGTGAGGATTAATAATGATGGTGTGGAAGTGAATGCTGATGGTGTGAATATTAAAACAGGTCCAGGCGGTGCTAGCGTTAGTGCTCCCGGTGTAGATATTCAAACTGGTGCTGATGGTGCTAGTGTGAGTGCTCCTGGTGTGGATATTCAGACTGGTGCCGGAGGTTCTAGCGTAAATGTTACAGGTGATGGAGCATCACAAGAAGCTGGTAGTGGTGATTATGAGGAGATAAACTCAGTTCTTATTTTTGATGCATCAGGAAGTATGGCTGCTCAAGCTCAGGGAGGCACTAGGATGAGCGTTGCAAAAAATGCAGTTGCAAAGTATGTATCAAAACTAGGGGAGAATGTTGATTTGAGTGTGCTTGCATATGGGCACAAGGGTAACAATACTCAGGCTGGAAAAGCTGAATCATGTAGCGGTATAGAGGAGGTATACACTTTTGGACCAGTAAATGGAGGGATTGTTAAATCAAGAGTTAATAGTTTGAATCCAAATGGATGGACTCCTCTTGCGTCATCATTGCAAAAAGCTGGAGACATTTTGATTCAAAAATCAAAGTCAGGAGAAAAAATGCACGTATTACTGTTGAGCGATGGAGAGGAGACATGTGGTGGTAATCCAGTTAATGTGGCTAGTCAATTGAAGGCAAAGGGAATTGTGATTGATGTGATTGGATTAAATGTTACAGGAGCTACTAAGACGCAATTGAATAGCATTTCTGTAAGTGGTGGTGGTTCATATTTTTCAGTTGAAGGTTCTAGTGACTTGAACTTAGTTGTAGATGATATGGGTTCTAAGGTAACTACTGGAACTACAACGCTTGAGGTAAATAGTGATGGAAGCTTGAAGATAAGAACAGACGAAGCTGATCTTGATGTCACTAGCGGTGGTGACTTAAAAATTGACACAAAGGATGTGGATTTAGATGTTAGCGGCGGTGACTTGGATATAAGTTTCTAAGTTGCATCTTTTGATAAAATAATAAAAAGCCTTTCTTGTGGAGGGCTTTTTATTGTCATTAGTTGCATGGATTAATTGACAGGAGTATATTTGTAAGTAAGGAGAGTAATTTTTAATGTATTAAAAAAATGAACACTTTGGTGAAACAGCAACTTGTAATCTTATTAGTAGGAACAATCTTTGCTTGGGTTAATTTTGGAAGAGAATTAGCAGATTGGATGAATGGAAGAGCATGCACAACTGGATGTCCAGTTGGAATGACTAATCCATTTTTAACACCGTGTTTTTATGGAGCAGTATTTTTCTTAGTAGCCTTTGCGTACAGTGTAGCTATATATAAAAAATACCAAAAAGAAGCTTAGTAGGAAAGCCAAATATAAAAAACGACAGTGTTATTTCTGTCGTTTTTTGTTTTAAATAAGAGCCGCTTTAAGTGCTAGCCAGACAACGGTAGGGACTATCGCAACTTTCCAAGAATCATGAATAACGTATCCGACAATTCCTCCAACAAAAACCAATGCCGGATCACTGATTAGTCTATTGGACCAATGCTCTCGACTATTCCAGAAGCTACTAAAAGTAGATATTCCTCCTGATTCAATCAAGAGTTCAAGCGCTTCCCATCCGAAAGCAAAAAATAATGTTAAAGGGACCATTTTTTGCCAGTTTTTTGTTGCTTGGTATTTTGGCGTAATAAGAAGAGCCCCAATCAAAACCCCTGATAAAAAGTGCTGAATAGACCAGAGGTCAAATAATGAGCTTCTTTGATCTCCAAAAAGATGAGGTATGAAGTCAAATCTAGTGCTGGACGTTATTTCTAAGGCCACTATTATGACAATGATTGGAATCAATGAAAGAATAAGGAAATAATTGTTTTTCCAAAACCATTTTGTTTTTTGAAGTTTCTCACTCATATTTTTTGAGATTATAATCTTTTAATTAAAACTAATTCTCTTGAAGAGCTATATTCCGATAATTATATTTTACCATAATAGCTATTAATGTATATGCCTAAAACGGTCATCTAGTATTGTGTGTTTACAAGTTATATTTTTTGTAGTAACATATATAGCTAGATAACCATTTTAATTTATTTACAAAAAATAATGCCTTCTAATAAAAGTAAAAAAGAGGAAATAATAATAAGAGGAGCGAGGGTTAATAACTTAAAAAATGTTAATTTAGATATTCCTAAGAATAAATTGGTAGTGGTAACAGGTCTTTCTGGATCAGGGAAATCTTCTTTGGCTTTTGATACAATTTTTGCTGAGGGTAATCGTCGATATATGGAGGGTCTTTCTTCATATGCGCGTAGTTTTTTGGATATTTCTGCAAAGCCCGATGTGGATAAAATTGATAACATAAGTCCTCCAATTGCAATTGATCAAAGAAGTGTTGTTAGGAGTCCAAGGTCAACAGTAGGTACTATGACCGAGGTTTATGATTACTTGAGAGTATTGTTCTCTAAAATCGGAGGTGTACACTGTCCTGATTGTAATAATGAAATGAAAAGAAAAAGTAATAGGGAGATATTGAAGAAAATTTTGAAATTTGAAGATAGAACTCAGATAATGATTCTAGCTCGATATTATGATAGCAAAAGTGCTCCTGTAGATACACTAAAAAGAATTCAGCAGCTTGGATATGCAAGGGTAAGGTTCAATGAGAAAGTAAAAGCAATTGATGACGCGATTCCTTTAATTAGAGATGGAGTGGATACTGATATAGATGTTGTGGTGGATAGGATAACATTGAGCTCAAAAAATCCTGATGATGAGAGAATTTTGGATTCTATTGAGACAGCAATGAAATTAGGGAGTGGGTCTATGGTTGTCTTGGTGGATAATATTGACGAAATGACGTTTAATAATGATTTCATATGTCATAGTTGTGGTGTTCGCATCAAGGAAGTTACTCCAAATAAATTTTCATTCAATAGTCCAGAGGGAGCTTGTTCAGAGTGTTCAGGTTTGGGTGTGAAGATGAATGTTTCTCCTAAGTTTATTATTCCCAATAAAAAGCTTTCTATTATTGAAGGTGCAATTAAGCCTTGGAGTAAATTGGGAAGTAAGTCTGATGATAATGCTCAATTGAGATCTTTGCAATCATTAGCAAGAAAATATAAGTTTTCCTTAAATGCCCCTATTAGCAAACTATCTAACAAAGCTTTAGAGGCAATTCTTCATGGAGAATGTAGCGATTCAAAAATTCAGTTTAAAGGAGTTGTGCGTGAATTAGAAGAGAAGTACGCAAGCACAAGATCTGATCATGCTAGAAAAGAAATTGAAAAATACATGTTTTCAAGTACTTGTTCTTCTTGTGAAGGGAAGAGATTGAAAAGAGAATATTTAAGTGTTTTGATTAAGGGGAAATCTATTGATGATATTGTGATTATGAGCATATCTGAAGCGAGAGAATTCTTTGATACTTTTTCTTTTGCTGAAATTGATAGTGATTTTGAAAAAGTTGCTAGTGTGTTAATTGATGAAATATTAGAAAGATTGAATGCATTGGAAAATGTTGGTTTGAATTATCTAAGTCTTTCAAGAAGTACTCAGACTATTTCAGGTGGTGAAGCTCAGAGAATAAGATTAGCAGTTCAGATTAAATCACAACTATCAGGAATAATCTATGTTTTAGATGAGCCGTCAATCGGACTACATAGTCGTGATACTGAAAAGTTAATAAAAACAGTAAACTCATTGAAGGACGCTGGAAACTCTTTGATTATTGTGGAACATGACAGGGATTTCATGAAAGCTGCTGATTGGATTATTGATATGGGTCCTGGAGCTGGAGAAGAAGGTGGAAAGGTAATCTTTGAAGGAACTCCTGATGATTTAGAAAAATCAGGAAATATTACAGGGAGACATGTGTTTGAGAAAGAAGATGTTTTTAGTAAGAGTAAATATAGAGCAGGAAGTGGAAAAAGTATTAGTATTATCGGAGCCACTGAGAACAATTTGAAAAAAGTTGATGTTAGTATTCCACTTGGAAAGATTATTACTGTGGCTGGAGTTTCTGGTTCTGGTAAATCTACTCTGGTTAATGATATCTTAGCTAAAGCACTTTCAAAGCATTTCTATAATGCAAAAAGAGAGCCTGGTGAGCATAAAGAAATTAATGGAGTTTCTAATATTGATAAGGTGATTAATATTACTCAGGCTCCAATTGGGAAAACTCCTCGTTCTAATGCTGCAACTTATACTGGAACCTTTTCTCATATCAGAGAGTTGTTTTCAAGAACTGAAGAATCTAAGAATAGAGGATATACTGCGAGTCGGTTTAGTTTCAATATGAAAGGTGGGCGTTGTGAAGTTTGTCAGGGTGACGGTAAGCGAAAGATTGAAATGCAACTTCTTCCAGATATGTATGTTAAATGTGAAGCATGTGAGGGGACAAGGTACAATAAGAAAACTCTTGAGATAGAATACAGAGGTGTGAATATTGCAAATGTTTTAGAGATGAGTGTTAGTTACGCAAGTAAGTTTTTCAAGGAACATCCATTGATTCATGATAAATTGAGGACCATGGAGGAAGTTGGATTGGGATACTTGAAACTAGGACAAAGCGCAACAGATCTTTCAGGTGGTGAAGCTCAGAGAATTAAACTAGCAACTGAATTGGCAAGAAAATCAACTGGAAAAACTCTTTATATTCTAGATGAGCCAACAATAGGACTTCACTTTGAAGATACTAAGAAGCTTTTGAAAGTTTGTGATGCATTGGTTGAAAAAGGGAACACTGTTTTGATTGTTGAGCATAACACTGACGTTATGAAAAGCTCAGACTGGATTATCGAACTTGGGCATGAAGGAGGAGACGGAGGAGGAGAAGTAGTATTCGAAGGAACTCCAAAGCAACTTCAAAAAGACAAAAAAAGCTGGACAGCAAAATATATTTAGATAACAGGAAGAATAGAAACCACTTGAGCGATCGGGTGGTTTTTGTTTCTTGTCATTCTGAACTTGTTTCAGGATCCCTAAATAAAAGCATCAGCTATAAATGCATGTCATCTAATCTATTGACAACATTATTAAGGTATACTAGTCTTAACAGTCAAAGTTTTTTAAAAAAGGTTAACCCTGAGCAATTGCTCAATTCAAGTAATCTTACTGTGGAGGAGAAAATCATGTTGACGAACACGAAGAAAGTAATTTTGACGATGGTATTTACACTGGTAGCTATGTCTTTGCCTTTTTCAGGCAATGCATTGGCGGAAAATGAGGATAATTCTACCGAAATTCCGTCGAGTTTTTCGCTGAAATTAGACCTTGGTGATAATACCAAGGAAATCATGGAGAACGGCGGAGGTGAACTGAAAGAGTTGCTTTTGAAGGTGGAGTCCTTGGCCGAAGACGCTTTCCCAATTTATGTAAAACAGGCGAAAGCGGAGGCTATGGCTGATATTATATTTTCCACTTTCTGGATTTTGTTGTTTGCGATAATGGCTAGTATCTGTTTTCGAGTGGGCTTGAAAATAGATAGGTCTGTTGAGGGTGAAAGTGAAAAAGAAAAAAGCTCAAGGGAGAACTGGGCAGTTAATTATTTTATCATTTCCGGTGTAGCTGCAGTTATTTTTATATGGGTTTTATATGATAGTGGGATTGCTCATAATATAGTAAAATACAACAACCCCGAGTATGCCGCCATTCAGAAGTGCATGGAGCAAGCAAAAGAACTAAAGAGATAGATAATCTTTTTTAAAAAAACCAGACAATATAATCCCGTATCGAAATCGATATGGGATTTTTTTTGTTGTATTTATACTTTTTCTGTATAATGGAATATGTAATCAGTTTAGATTTTTATTGTTGATATGAATTCTTATTTATCGAAAAATATTGTTAGTACGATTTGTTATTATAGTGCGCTGAATTATCCATTAACTGCTTTTGAAATCTGGAAGTTTATAATAGATAAAATGGACAGGGAGAAGATGAATTTGGATAGTGATTTTGAAAAAAGGGAATACTCATTATTAGATGTGATAAGTGGTCTTGAGAGTGACGAACTGAGAAGAGTGATTGAAATGTCTCGTGGATATTATTTTCTTGCAGGAGAGGGCGATTTGGTTGATAGGAGAGTTAGGAATAGTAAGATTTCAAATACAAAAATAAAAAGACTTAGAAATGTTGTGTGGTGCTTGAGATTTGTACCTTTCGTGAGGATGCTTTTAATTACGGGAAGGCTTTCAATGAAGAATGCTGAAAATGAAAGTGACTGGGATTTATTGGTGGTACTTAAGAATAATCGAATTTGGATTGGAAGAACTTTAGTAACTTTATTGACGCACATTCTAGGAAAAAGACGATATGGAAATAAGATTAGGGATAGAGTTTGTTTGAATTATTTTATAACCACAAAATCTTTAGAGATTACTGATAAAAATATTTTCTCTGCTAGTGAATATATGTTCACCTCACCTATTTTTGATGTGAATAACTATTACAAGAAGTTTCAACTTAAAAATCATTGGATAAAAAATATTAGACCAAATTACTACATTAGCGAGATTAGTAATTTGAAAAAAGTTTCTGATAGTAAACTTGCTGTGTCAATAAGGACTTTTCTGGAAAGAATGTTTGATTTTGATAGACTGGAGGATTTTTTGAGAAAAATTGAAAAAAAGAAAATTGAAAATAATCCAAAAACCAAGATGGAAAGTAGTTTTATTGAGGCTTCAGATGAAGCGTTGATTTTTTTGCCAAAACCACAAGGTCCATTGGTTTTTGAGAAATATCAAGAGAAGCTAGAAAAAATAATGGTTTATTAGAATCGATAAAGAAGTGATTAATTTAATCTGGTACTAGATAAAAAGTAAAATAAAAAATATTATGTATAGTGTAATTTTATGTGGAGGATCTGGAACAAGGCTTTGGCCACTTAGTAGGAAAAATTATCCAAAGCAGTTTTTGAGCTTGTATAGTGACAAGTCTCTCTTGCAAGAAACCTTTTTGAGAATGAGAGAGATTATGCCAGCAAAAAACATCCTATTAGTCTCTAATAAGGATAACTTTTTTAATGTTGCCAATCAGATTAGGGAAATTGATGCGGATTTTTCCGAGGATCAGGTCTTAGTGGAGCCGGCTAGCTTGAATACTGCACCAGCGATAGCACTAGCATTTAAATATTTGGAAGAGAAATATGATTCTAAAGTTAGTGACTCAGTAATTATTCTTCCAGCAGATCACCACATTGAAAGGCAGAAGGACTATCTAGATGTTGTGAAGCGAGCCATGAAAGAGGTTGGTGATAATGTTGGGACGATTGGGATTGTTCCAACAAAGCCTGAAACTGGCTATGGATATATTCAAAAAGGCAAGGAGTTTAAGTGCTATTCCAATGTTGCGGAGTTCAAGGAAAAACCTGATTTGAAAACTGCAAAAAAGTATGTAGATTCCGGGAAGTACCTTTGGAACTCAGGGATGTATATTTTCAATCGAAAGGTTTTAATGGAGGAATTAGAGAAGCATTCAAAAGATTTGTTCAAGCTGCTAAAGGGAGGGTTGAACGAATTTTTGGACAATTTTGACAAGTCCCCATCTATATCTATTGATTATGCTGTAAGTGAAAAATCTGACAAAGTGATTGTTTTTGATGGTGATTTTGGTTGGAGCGACATCGGCTCTTTTGATGGATTGGCGGATGTTCTTTTGAAGAAAAAAAAGAAAAATAAAAAGCATATTAGCATTGACTCTGAGGATGTGTTTGTTCATTCAAATAAAGTAGTTGCCACGCTAGGTGTAAAAGATTTGGTTGTGATTGAGAATAATGACAGTATCTTGATTCACAAAAAAGGAAAAGGGGAAGATGTTAAAAAAGTTGTAGACTATTTGAAGGAGCATAATTTTAAGGAGTTGGAACACAACGTAATCGTTCATAGGCCGTGGGGAAAATATGAGACACTGATTGATGGAACAAAGCATAAGGTGCGGAAGGTAACAGTATATCCAGGTGAGGAATTGAAGCTTCAAATGCACTATCACAGAGCTGAACATTGGATTGTGATTAAAGGTATGGCGAATGTGTTAAATGGAGATAAAGAAATGTTTCTAAGGGGAAATGAGAGTACTTTTATTCCAAATGGAAATAAGCATCAGATAAAAAACCCTGGAAAAGTTAACCTTGAACTTATTGAAGTTCAAACTGGAAACTACCTAGGTGATGATGATATGATAATTTTTGATTAAGATGTATCTAAGTGTGAATACTAAAAAACAAGGCAGTGAATTGCCTTGTTTTGTTTCCGAGAATGCGGTAAAATAGTAATAGAATTCTTGTTAAGGAAAATGAAACATGACTTTGAAATATTACTTGTGGGGAATGAGAATAGCCACAATGACATCTCTAATAGTTTGGCTAATAGTGATCAATAGTATAGATCCAGTAGAAGCTGGCTCAGTAGGACAGGTCTTTTTTTATTTAAGTTTCTGGCTTTTTTTATCAGGAATTTTTGTTCTATTTTTGAGCTGGTTGAGAAGAGTTTTCATGGGAGAGGATATTGCATTTGTATGTCTAGGAATGAGCTTTAGGCAAGGTGTTCTATTAGCTATGATATGCATTGGATTACTAGTTATGCAGAGTTTTGGAGTGTTAGTTTGGTGGGATGGATTCTTACTGGCTACAGGGATATTTTTAGTAGAGTTATATTTTTTAAGTAGATAGAAATAAAAAGTAGGGACTGTTCATAATCTCTCTTTCGGATTGGAATATGGGGATTACGAATAGGTTCTAAGATTAATTGAAAAAACAAATTTATGGCAAAGAAAGCAGCAGACAAGACAACTAAATATGAGGCTGGATCGATTCAGGTGTTAGAAGGGTTGGATCCTGTTAGAAAGAGGCCTGGAATGTATATTGGAGGAACTTCATTAGAGGGACTGCATCATTTGATTTGGGAAATTGTTAATAACTCTATCGATGAAGCAATGGGTGGTCATTGTGATGAAATTAAGATAAAGATGCTTCCCGATAATATTATTGAAATTGAAGATAATGGGCGTGGTATTCCAGTTGCGAAACATCCACAAACTAAAAAGTCTACTCTTGAAACAGTTATGACCGTTCTTCATGCTGGAGGTAAATTTGAAGGTGAAGGATATAAAGTATCTGGAGGTCTTCATGGTGTAGGTGTTTCCGTTGTAAATGCTCTTTCTGTTTGGACAAAGGCAGAAGTTCATCGAGAAGGAAAGGTTTGGGTTCAGGAGTATAAGAGAGGGGACACAATGTATGATGTGAAACCTGTAGGAAAAACTGATCACACTGGAACTGTAATAACTTTTCAAGCAGACCCTGAGATATTTCCAGAAATAAAATACAGCTGGAAAAAGATTATTGACTATGTTCGTCAACAAGCTTATTTGACAAAGGGTGTGAGAGTTACGTTAGAGGATAGAAGAAAGGCTGTGACAGAAGCGGATGAGTATAAGGCAAGAAAAGCAGGTTTCTATTTTGACGGAGGAATCGTTTCATATGTTAAATTTTTGAATCGTGGGAAGGAAGTGAAGAATGTAGATCCTGTTTATGTTGAAAAGGAAGTCAATGATGTTGTTGTTGAAGTCTCTCTTCAATATACTGATGGATTCAAGGAAAGACTGCATTCTTTTGCGAATAATATTTGCACAGTAGAAGGTGGAATGCATGTCGCGGGATTTCGTGCGGCGTTAACTAGGGTTTTAAATACTTACGCTAAGAAGAGTAATTTAATAAAAGAAAAGGAAGTGGGCTTGACCGCAGAGGATGTCAGAGAAGGTCTTACTGCCGTGATTAGCATTAAATTAAGAGAGCCTCAATTTGAGGGTCAAACAAAAACTAAACTTGGAAATGGTGAAATTAGAGGAATTGTTTCTTCTGTTTTTGCTGAAGAATTTACAGATTATCTTGAAAGCAATCCAAAGGGTGCAAAGGAAATTATTGGAAAATGTATGCTGACTGCGAGAGCAAGAATTGCTGCTAGAGCTGCGAAGGATGCTGTTGTTAGAAAAGGTGTGTTAGAAGGAATGACATTGCCTGGTAAGTTGGCTGATTGTTCATGTCGTGATGCTACAAAAACAGAACTATATATCGTGGAGGGAGACTCTGCGGGTGGAAGTGCTAAGCAAGGTAGAGACAGGCAATTTCAAGCTATCTTACCGCTTAGAGGTAAATTAGTTAATGTAGAAAAAACTAGTTTAGATAAAGTAGTTAAATCAGATACGTTGAAACCAATTATCATTGCTCTTGGTGCTGGTATTGGGGAGAGTTTTAATATTGAAAAGCTTAGATACGATAAGATTATAATCATGGCCGATGCCGATGTTGATGGTTCTCATATTAGAACCTTGCTTCTGACATTTTTTTATCGTTATTATGAAGACTTAGTGAAAGATGGTCATATCTATATTGCTCAACCGCCTTTATATCAAATAAAGAAAGGTAAGCAAGTTCATTATGTCTATACAGATCAAGAAAAAAGTGATCTTTTGAAAAAGATTGGTGTTAAGGAAGAAGATGCTGACAAGGATGGTGAAGAGGGTGAAACTTCTGGAAATATTAAAATACAAAGATATAAAGGTCTTGGTGAAATGAATCCAGATCAGTTGTGGAATACTACAATGGATCCTGATAATAGAATTATGCTTCAGGTGAAAATTGAAGATGCTGAAAAAGCTGATAAAATCTTTGATATCTTGATGGGGAGTAATGTTGAACCAAGAAGAAGATTCATTCAAACTCATGCTAAGAATGTAAAAAATTTAGACGTATAAAAATATGCAAGAAATTATAATCTCTTGGTTCTCAGGTCTTCCAAGTGAATTGGCAACTTTTTTAACAGCGATGATGCCCGTGACTGAATTGAGGGCATCAATTCCAGTGGCTATTCTTAAATACGGAATGCATCCTTTCTGGGCATGGTTTTGGTCAGTACTAGGAAACACGATTATGGGGGCTTTGGTGATTATTTTTGTTGAGCCAGTATCTCAGTTGATTATTAAAAAAGTTGATTTTATTAATAAATTTTGGGAGAAATATATCGGAAGAATTAAGAATAAGAATGTAGAAAAATTTGAAAAATGGGGAGCGTTAGCTTTGATAACTTTTGTGGCTATACCTCTTCCAGTAACAGGTGCATTTACGGGTGCTGTGGCTGCTTCAATTTTTAATGTTAAGTTTAAAAAAGCGGTGCCAGCTCTTTTTCTAGGATGTGTAATCGCTGGAATAATCGTGACTGTAATCACTGTAGGTTTTAATTCTTTTTAAATCGCTATAATCTCACCTAAAGGAAATGGAAACAAATAAAAAAAACAAAAGAATAATCATTGGAAATATTAAAATGAATATTCTGACAAAAATTGATCGGGATAGGTATATTAATGAGTTATCTGAGGAATCCAATGGCGTTGATTTTGAAAAAGTTAATGTCATCATTTGTCCTCCGTCGATTCATCTTGAGAGCTTTTCAAAAAACTTGGCAGGAGAGAATGCTCAGGTAGGTGCACAAAATATTCACTGGGAATCAAGGGGGCCGTACACTGGTGAGATTTCATCAGAAATGATTAAAGATTTTGGTATCAAGTATTCAATTGTTGGACATAGTGAAAGAAGGCAATATTTTGGTGAGACTAATGAGATGGTTAATTTGAAAATCAAGAGCTTATTGAAAAATGAAATAAGTCCAATTTTTTGTTTTGGAGAGACGCGAGAAGAGAGAGGGATGGGTGCATCAAAAGATGTTGTTGTGAGTCAAATAGTAGAAGGACTGAGAGATATTTTGGATGAGGATGTGACTAAAATAGTATTTGCTTATGAGCCAATTTGGTCAATTAGCGATGGAATAAGTCCTGCAGAGGTTCCTACTTCTGATGAGGTTATGGAGATTAAGATTTTAGTTAAAAAAACCGTGGCAGAGAAATATGGAGAGGATAAGGCTAGTGAGATAAGTGTCTTGTATGGAGGATCAGTTAATTCTAAAAACATTGAACAGGTTTGCGTTGACTCGGGTGTGGATGGAGTATTAGTGGGAGGACAATCACTTGTTCCGGCTAACTTCATGGAATTAGCGAAAATTTTGGGTGAATAATTTTTTTAAGTAATACTTTTAAATATAAAAATAAAATGATAGTTAGCGTAAAAGATATATTACTGGATGCGAAAAAGAATAAGTACGCAGTTGGTGCTTTTAATACTGTAAATTTAGAAACAACTCAGGCTATCTTAAGAGCTGCTTCCAGTCTTCGTTCTCCTGTTATTATCCAGGTCACGGAAAAGACTATGGATTATGCAGGTGGTAGGGGTATTTTTAATTTAATCAAGAACACCGCTGAGTTCTATTATCCAGATGTTGTTGTTGGAATTCATCTTGATCACGGAAAGAGTTTTGAGGTAGTGCAGAGAGCTATGGAGGTCGGTATGAAATCCATTATGTATGACGGTTCTCGTAAGAACTATAATGATAATCTTGAAATGACAAAAAAGATTGTTGAGATTTGTCACGAAGAAGGTGTTGATGTTCAAGCTGAGTTGGGAAATGTTCCTTATTTTGGTGAAGTTAATGCTACTGATATCGATTGGGATAAGTATATGACAGACCCAATTCAAGCTAAGGAATTCGTAGAGAAGACGGGTATTGATGCGTTGGCAGTTGCTATTGGTAATGCTCATGGACTTACAAAGGAAAGAGCGGAGCCTGATTATGGAAGGTTGGAGATGATAAACAACACAACTGACATTCCCTTAATTCTTCATGGTGCGTCAGATTGGGAGGGTGAGAATGTTGCAAAAGTTATTGAAAGAGGAATAACTTGTTTCAACGTTGATACAGCTATAAGAATGGCTTTTATAAACAATCTGATTAAAAATCTTAGAGAAAAAGGTGAATTATCTTTTGATGTTAGGAAAGTTATAGGTGAGGGAAGGGACGAAGTGGAAAACGTTGTGAAGGAGAAAATGAAAATGTTTGGAAGTGACGGGAAAGCTTGGTAAGGGATAATTGAATTTTTGAAGCATAAAATTTATTTATGAAAGTTTTAACTATAGCCCCTGTACCATTTTTTGTTGATAGGGGTACCCCAATTAGAATACTAAAGGAGAGTCTTTTCTTATCAAGAAAGGGTCATTCTATTGATATTGCAACCTATCATCTTGGTAGCAGTAAAGAGGAGTTAGGTACTGGTGTGAAAATTCACAGAATACCACCTCTTCTTTTTTGGTATAAAAAAACAGAGGCTGGTCCCAGTTGGCAAAAAATTATTCTTGATTTTTTTCTTCTGATCAAAGTTTGTTGTATGATGTCTTTTAATAAATATGATATTATTCATGCTCACTTACATGAAGGTGTTTTTTTGGGCTGGATAATCAAAAAGATATTTTTTTGGAAGAAGGTTAAGCTAATCGCAGATTTTCATGGTAGCTTGTCGGGTGAGCTGAGATCGCACAAGTTTTTAAAGCTTGAACTTCTTAAGAAGTTTTTTGTTAAGCTAGAGAGATTTATAAACAATCTAGGAGATTTTTCAATTGCAAGTTCTGAAGAGCTAGGTGATTTAATCACTAGCCAGGGAATAAAAAATAAACTGAGAGTAATTTTAGATGGGGTTGATGCAGAGAAATATAGGGATTTTTGTAATAAAAAATCTGAAATTAGAAGAGAATTAGGTGTTCCAGATAATAAACTAGTTTTTGTTTATTCTGGTTCATTTGTTTTTAATAAAGGTATTGATTATTTAATAGATTTTATTGATAAAAATAAGCAGAAGAATTTTTTTAGTGAATGTTTTTTTATTATTGCCGGGAGTCCATTGTCTGAGATTGATGATTTTTACGCAAGAAGGCAAGATTTAAGACGGTATGTGAAAATAATAAGCCCTTTGAGCTATGCTGATGTTGCAAGAGTGAACTCAGCAGGAGATCTTGCAATTGATCCAAAGGATAAGTCAGTTTTTCAGGCAAGTGGTAAGATATTGGAATATATGGCGGCAGGATTGCCAGTAATTTGTTGGAAGAAGGAAAATAATATAAAATACTTAGAGGAGGGTGGTTTTTATATTGAAAATAATTTTTCAGAAGAATTTTCTGCATTTCGAGCAAAATCAGCTGAAAAATTTGAATCCCTGAACTTCCAT
>JBHPHA010000001.1:0-77026 GCA_042569905.1 Patescibacteria group bacterium | reverse complement strand
TGATAGATGTTTAAGGAAAAGTGGATTATAATTTGCTTAGAAAGGGCATTCTTATAAAGACTCAGTGGATTATTTATGGAAATATATTTGCATATTATAAAATTATGGAAACGAAAAAACATTTCAAAGAAACATATAAAATATTAAGAAAGTTAGACAGGCAAAAATTATCAAACTGGATGATGCAAAGTGGATACTATCCGGAAAGTTATGTTTTGCCGCCATATTTTAGGGTAGATAAATTTCAATTATTGAAAAAAGAAATCTATCAAGTGAATAAGAATGGAACTGGATATAAATATGGGGTTAACTCCTCTAAGCTGTTAAATATATCATTCCCTAATTCACATTTAACTGATAGAGAATTTGGAATAATTCATCCAAGCTTATATCATGATATTGTTTTTAATATTGTAAAGAATTGGGATTTTATTGTAGATCACTTATTTAAGGGTAAAAGAAAAATATTCTCGTATAGTTTTCCAGTTCCAATTACTTCTAAATCTAAAATTAGCACAAAAAGACAAGAAAGAATGATATATGAGTATATTGAGATGGCAGAAAAAGATTTGTTAATAGATAGTATTAATTTTAAATATGTTGTACATATAGATATTAAAAATTTTTATCCCTCAATTTATACTCATAGTATACCGTGGGCGCTACATGGACATAATTCAAGAAAGCCAAAAAATTACAGTGAATTTGGTCATAAATTAGATAAATTATTTCATTATGCGAACGATAGATGCACTAATGGCATCCCAATAGGTCCAGTGGTATCTGATTTAATTGCTGAAATTATTCTTTCTTCAATAGATAAATCTGTTATTTTGCCAAAGGGTTCGTTTGGTGTGCGGTTTAAGGATGATTATCGTATTCTATGCAAAACTAAAAGTGAAGGGAGTCAAATAATTAAAAATATACAAAAAGAGCTAAAAAAATTTAATTTACACATCAATGAATCTAAGACAGATATTCTCGAGTTACCTGATGGATTATTTAGGCCGTGGATTGTCGAGTATGCTAGCTACTCTTTTAGAGGTAGAAAGATAAGTCTGAAGGAATTTGGGTTTATATATAGCAAGGTAATCCAAATAAATAAGAAATACCCAAGTAAAGGAATTATTGATAAATTTCTTGGTGAAATTGTAAGTAATGACAATTTCGATTTAAATGTAATATTAAAAACAGATAAGGATAGAAAAAAATTCATTTCATTAGTTTGGTCTCTTGCGAGGGTGCGCCCAAAGAGCTTTGCTAGTATATTAGGAATTATAGAATATTTTACAGCCAATCTGAGTCTTAAAAAATATATAGAGCTTTTTATAAAAAATGATTTCATTTTTTATTCATCAGACGATAATGAAGATGTTTTTATGGCTATCTGGTTGCATTATTTTATGAAGACAAATTGTATAAAAGCAGGTGTTTTGGGAAAAAAAGAACATGACTTTTGGGAAGTATTAAGATTAGGAAAAAAGAGAATGTTTAGCTTACCGCTGCATGAGAAGTGCTGGAGTTTTTATGAGCCAATTAAAGGCAATAAAAAGTTTGGCACTATAAATGAAAATGTAATTTTATTTCAAGGTTAAAAAAATGATGGTTCTAATCCTATTAGGCAGTTATTATAAAATATAAATAGTATTTAACCGAATAGTGTTAATTTTCTAGTATTGTGTTGATTGTAGCTGTTTACTGAACTGTTGCTATTCTTTCAATTCTTGAACTATTTAGTTCCAGTGTTTTAGTACTTGGGGTACATTGTTAAGTTAAAAGTTTTGATTTGAGTATATTAAAAAACCACCTGAGAAGATGGTTTTTTAAATGCGCAACAAAGTAAGTATTGAAATTTGAATACAAGAATTACCAGGACCGTTCTAGTTAAATATTGTATTGTTTTTTAATTGAAAAGTAAAGTATTGGATTGTGTGTTATATGATTTTAGGAAAAATTCATCTTTATTTCATGTTCAGTATGCTATGATGAATTTAAATGATAATGAAAATAAAAATGAATCAACATAATTTAAGAATATCTGAATTAGATAGCTGTATTTTGCTTTTACTGAGATTTGCCAAAAGTAAGGGTATTTTAGACCTTTCTTCGGCACAAATAAATAAGATAATTTATGATTTACAAATTAAGTCAATAAAGTTCACGGGAGAAAAATTTAATGAGGATGTGAATTATAGTAGGTATCAGCGTGGTCCAATTTCGAGAGAAGTAAAGAGGTCTTTAAATAGATTAGAATTTTATGATCTTATAGATATGCAAGTGAAGCAAATAAGTCCTGAAAGTTCAAGGTTTTGTCATCGTGTTAAGGATGATGAATTCAAACTTAATTTAACAGAGCCTCAAATAATATTTGCAACTTCAACCTTTAGATTATTGGAGAAGAAATATTCTGGATTTTGGGACAGAAAGGTCAAGTTAGAATTGGGATCTTATGATTCAGAGCCAATGTTGCGAATATTAGAAAGAGAAAGGGAATTAGGAATTGAGTTGCTAGGGGAAGCTATTGATTTTAATGATGTAACTTTGGATGCTAATTTTTTAGATACACTAGATGAATAACTTATGAATACTTATGATATAGGTGAGATTTATAGATTTAAAAAATATTATTTTACTGATGAGAATGGTGAGGATTGCATAAAGCCTCGTCATGCGGTTGTTCTTATATCTACAGCTAATACTGGTTTTGTTACAAGTAGCGCATACGGGTGCACTCTTGAGGGTCAAGCATTTTTTATGCCCATACTTCGACACGAAACATGTGTTAGGGAGCCTATAAGGCAATTGTTAAGGAAAAGCACATATGGCTTTTTGGATCAGGATAGATATTGTTGTCCAGCTATACATGATATGCAAAACATTAGTGAGAGAGGAATTTTAAGGATTACAAATGTGCATGGCTCTGATGTAAATCCTCTTTTTAAGAAAATAAAAAACGCTTTTTTTGCACGCCGATTTCCTGATTATATGTTAAACCCTTATATTAAAGGTGTGATTTTGCAGGAATGGTCTTCTTTGAGGGGTAATATTATATAATTCTATTCTTATAGGGTAGTATTAAATATATATTAAAATACTACAGATTCAGGGTTTTTTACTGATTTGGCGAAGGTTTGCCATGTTTTTAGCTCGGCAGTAAGCTGGTTCAAACGATTCATTATTTGGGGCATAAATTAAAACTGAGAAAATAAAAAACCACCTGAGAGGGTGGTTTTTTATTTTACGGTAGGATGAAAATTAAATATTAAAAAACTTTTATTCGACTGACTTCTCATATACACGATGATACGATTGAATGTTCCTTAGTATTCAACTAGGACCGTCCTAGATATTTTCAGTTTGTGATTAAATATTTTTTGTGATTACAATTTCAAGTGGTATTTTCGCGACAGTTTTATAAGAATCTTTTTCTTTGTTTTTGGTACTTACCTTGAATATGTAGATACCTTCTTCTGTTATGGGAAGGTTATTGAATCGAACTCTTGTTCTGAGTCTCTTTAAATTTTTTTGTAGTCCAATTGTATTTTTCGTTTCATTTAATTTTTTTTCTGTGCTGTCGCAGATGTCAATTTTTAGAAAGAATTTTTTTTCTTTAATTGTATTAATTTCTGTTATGTAAGATACTAGTTCAAAGTCAATAGGCAAGATAATTGCTTTTCTCTCTTTTATTGCTTTTTCTAAATCGTCGCTTGATATGTTTACAGTTAGGCTTTCTAATATTTCAAAGAGGCTTTGATGTGGATATTTTTGATGCGTATGTTTTGGGTGCAAGTGATAATGATGTTATTAAGAAAGCTTCCAAGTATGATGTCGTGGGATTTTCTCCATATATCGATTCACTTGAGAGCTCTGTTAATATATCAAATACTATTAAAGAAGACGTGGTTATTGTTTGGGGTGGTCATCTCGCAACATTTTCTGCTGAAGAATTACTTGAAGATCAGCGAAATTTTGTTGACTTTATAGTTCGCGGTGAGGGAGAAATTACCTTTTTTGAACTTCTGCGCTCTATGGTAGAAAGTGTATCTGTTGATGAAATACAGGGCTTGGCATTTAGGGAACGATCAGGCTTAGTTAGAATTAATTCATCTAGGCCATTGATTAGTGATTTAGACACACTACCTTTTCCTAGTAGGGATTACACTGGTATTGTTGCAAAAGATGGAGCAATGGTGCATATTTCGGCAAGTAGAGGTTGTCCTGGAAATTGCTCTTTTTGTAGTATAAATTCACTATATAGGATGTCTGATGGGAGTTCTTGGAGAGGTAGGAGTCCAAAAAATATTACTGCAGAAATCAAGGAGTTATATGACTCTGGATTCCGTCATTTTAAGCTTGTCGACGACTCTTTTTTTGGAACTAGCAAAAAGGATTGGAAAGAAAGAGCCTTTGACTTTTGCAATGAGATTTCTGATTTAGGCATGAAAGATATCCGGATGCGATTATCAGTCCGAGCCAATCATGTAGAGGAGTCAGTTTTTGCAGCACTAAAGCAAGCTGGCTTGTACGCAGTAAGCGTTGGAATAGAATCTGGGTGCCAGAGGCAACTGGATACATTCAAAAAAGGTACAACTGTTGATGTGAATATGGATGCACTAGGTGTATTGAAGAAGTTAGGCATAATAACACTAATGGGGTTTATTGGTTTTGATCCGTATGTGAATATGGATGAACTGCGTCAAAATCTCATTTTTCTGAAGGATGCCGAGTTTTGCCTCACTGATATTGTTAGTAAGCCACTTTTCGTACACGCTGGAGACCCCATAACATTTAAGTTATTGGAGGAAGGCTTGATTGGTGGTCGAGATTATCCAAATTATAAGTACGAGATAAAGGATGATCGTGCAAGAAGAGTTTTTAGGCACTTGAAAGCATGGAATGGCTTCAATAGTGCGCTTTATTATAGAGTATCTGAGCCGTTGACTGCTCCAAGGATTGTTGCTCGAGATAAGGAGTTAGTACTTCTTGATCTTCATAAGGAGATGAGAAAAATCGACTTGAGTATTTACGAGGTTGTTATGAGCATGATCCATGATGATTTTTCTGATACTGAGATATCCGAAAAATTGCGCATACTGAAGGATGAACATTGCATTGCTTGGCAAGAGATAGCTAATAAGTTTGATTTATTATCGATTTAGCGATATTATTAATCATACTAATAAAGAATTAATAAATTAAAATATATGAACGAATTCGGAGTCGCTGCTAAGGCTATAATTAAAGATGGCGATGGTCGCTACCTTATTTTACATAAAAGTGACCTAGAAGATGTGAATCCTAATGAGGCTGATATTCCAGGAGGAAGATTGGAATTTGGCGAGGATATTAAGGATTGCTTAGCGCGAGAAGTTTCTGAAGAAGTTGGCTTGAGTGTCAAAATTAAAGAGCCAACCAGAGTGTGGGGTTTTGTAAAGCAAAGTCTTCACCTGGTTGGCATAACTTTTTTAGCCGAAGTTATTGGAGGTGAAATCAATCTCAGTTCGGAGCATGAAAGCTATAAGTGGGTAACCAAAGAAGAGATTCAATCAGGAGAATATCCTGAGTGGTTGAAAAATGAATTTTTAGAACTAGACAATTGCTAGGAGGTGTAAGTTGAAGAGTGTAAGTGAGATCAAAAAAATCGGCTGGGGATTTGGACGATGTAATCAATTTTGTAAGCATTGTTATAATGCTAGCAGTAGTCGTGCTCCTGAGTATACATTTGCTCAGTTGAAGTTTGTTGCTGACAAGATTTGCTCTTATGTGGATGAGATTAATTATGGTACGGGAGAATTTTTTATAAACCCGAATTCTGTGGATTTATGTGAGTATATTACGGATAGCTATCCTCGTATAAAGCAAGCTATAACTTCTAATGGGTCTACTATCGTGATGATGAGACCTGAAAAGATAGGGAGATTATTTCACGATGTTGACATCTCTCTGGATTTCCCGGAAGAAAAAAGACATTGTGATTTTCGTAATCACAAGAAGGCTTGGCAATGGGCAACGGATGCTTTGGAGATATTGGCTTCTAGGAATATTTCTAGAAGTGTAGTGACTTGTGTTAACTCGGAGACTACAAATGATGATATTGTTAAATTGATAGATATAGCAAGAAAATATGAAGCCAATTGGAGAATAAATTGGTTCAGGTGTGTTGGTAGAGGTGATGAGAAATTGAGAATTTCAGGCAAGCGTGCTTGGGAAATAATTCAATTTCTTTCGGATAAAGTAACTTTTCATTGTTTAGACAGTGTTTTTGCGGGACCTTTAGGTATAGAGTCGGGTTCTTGTCCTGCGGGACATTTTTCTTGTAGAATTCATGAAAATATGGAAACGAGCTGTTATCCATTTTTGAAAGGAGCTCAGTGGTCTGGTGGAAACTTGTTGAATCCTAAAATTAGCTTAAATGATGTATATAACTCCTCAGGATTTAGGCGAGTCAGGGAGAGAAGTGTATCATATTGCAAGGATTGTGATTTTGTAGATACCTGCAGTAGTGGGTGTGTTACGAGAGCTTTTTTGCATAATGGAGGTATTAATACTCCAGATGATTATTGTCCAAGATTATCCGAGGTTTCTATGGATTATATATCTAAAATTGAGTTAGATTATGTGGATGATCGCGATCTGGTTCATGATGGTTATTTGTGTACCACGATAGTCAGTCCAAGATAAGTAATGGAAACTATTATTTTTTTGAATTTTCTGAGTAGGAGAGCCTGATGAGTGATTTTTTTGGTTTAGATTTTGGAACATCCAATTCTGTGTTATCTGTGAATATTAATGGAATTGTGAGGGTTATCGATATAGACAAGGCTAATATTAGTGGCCCTACTATGAAAACGGTGATTTATTTTGATGATGATGACAGAAGATTTTATTTTGGTCAGGAGGCAGTTGATGCATATATCGAAAATGATGCTTTCGGGAGATATGTTCAGTCAATAAAAAGTTTTCTTCCAGATAAAACTTTCAGTAGTACATCGTTTGGGTCAAAAGCTTATAAGCTGGACGAAGTGGTTGCGATTATTTTCAGAGAGATAAAGTCTCGAGGAGAATTAGATGTTGGAAGAAGGGTTGATAGGGTTGTCATAGGTAGGCCTGTTGTTTTTTCTGAAGATCCTAAAGCTGATAAATTAGCAGAGGAGAGATTGATATCTGCTGCTAAGATAGCAGGATTTAAAGAGATTTATCTTCAGGAGGAACCTATTGCAGCTGCTGTCGCATATGAAAAATCGAGTGATTTAAAAGGAGAAAAAAATATTCTCGTAGGTGATTTAGGCGGAGGAACATCTGATTTTGCAATTGCAAGAGTTGGAATGAATAATGAAAGAGTGGTGATTTCCAATGAGCCGAGTATCTTGGCAGTTTCTGGAGTGCACATAGGCGGAGATGATTTTGATTCTTTGATTATGTGGGAGAAATTAACTAGGTATTTTGGTAGATTTACAAGGCTCAGGACAATGGATTCTATAATAAGGAAAACAGATGAAAGAGTAGATATGTCGCCTATGCTCTATAAGAAGCTTTGTGAATGGCATCAAATACCGAGACTGAGAACTCCTAAAATAATGGATCAGATTAAGCGGTGCAAATACTTGGCAGACGATCATGAAAAGCAGTTGATTGAGAATCTGGAGAATTTGATAGATGATAACTATGGATATATGCTGTTTAGGTCAATTGAGACTGCAAAGCAAGATCTTTCTATGTTGGAAAATACTAGAGTTATTTTCAAAGAAAGGAATTTGGTAATAGATGAGGCGATGTCTAGAAGCGAATTTGAGGCAATAATCGCTTCGAAGATTGATAGTGTGAGGTCTTGTGTAGAGGAAGTGATTCTGAGTGCTGGAGTCAAAAGGGATCAGATTGATACTGTAGTTCTAACTGGCGGGTCGTCACATATCCCGTGTGTTAAAAGTGTATTTACTAGGATGTTTCCTGGAAAGGAGGTTGTTCACAAAAATGCTTTTACTGGTGTGGCTTATGGTTTGGGATGCTATGGTGCATTTGAAATCTAAAATAGTTTAAATAAATCAAAAGTCTGTATGATAAATTCATACAGACTTTTTTAATTGGAAGCTTTTCAGTTAGGTAGTAGTTTTATTTTTTATGTTCTCGTATCATTGCCAGATAGACTTTCTGAAGACTTGAGATTGTTTGGGGAAATTTTTGTAGCGATGATAATTCTTGGAATAGCTCTTCTTAATAGAATTATGAAGAAGAAGTCACTGATATTTTATGGAGGAAGTCATAAGAAATAAAATTTTTGCAGGAGACTTTTTGAAAACAATATATAGCTTTGTGGTATGATATAAATAGGAAATAATTATTAGTTAAAATAAAAAAATGGCACTTATAGGATGGTTACTTGGTTTAGCGGGAATAATTGGAGTCGTAGGGATTTTTATATTTATTCCTATTGGAATTGTTTTTTTAATAAAAGCAGCAAGTGCGAATGATCAAGAAGTTGACAGAAAAAAAGCACTAAAGAAAAAAGGAATTATATTTGTACTTCTTCCTTTTATCATTATTGCTAGTTCTCTTATACTAACGATTATTTTGAATTTCACTAAGACAATGATGGGTATGTAAATTATGTCTTGTAGTTCATGGCAAAAACCATCTCGACGTGTTGAGGTGGTTTTTTGTTATGCTATAATAGCAGATATAAAAGATTTAAAATTATTTAGCTATGAGTGAAAAATTTCCGCAACCGTTAGATGCAACAAAGGAAGAAGTGAACAAGACTGAAAGCGTTCTTGCGCCAGAAAAAATAGAGAATATAGATTTTGCATTTCAGTTTAAGCCTGAACTGGAGGAGTTGTTTGGGGGTGATCGGGAATTATTTCAGGAGTATTTGGATGGTATTTTTCCAGATAGTAAGGTGCAAGATGTTTTGTACCATACGTCTGGTGCTGAGAAAATAGAAAAACCTAATGTTGTTAATTATAATGAGGGAATTCAATCTGATCAATATGGTTTTTATATGTCAGATGTCCCAAATTCAATATACGGAGAAAGCATACACCCAGTAAAAATTAATGTTTCCAAAGGAAAAGAATTAGACGCTCTGGAGATTGTCTTGTTTAAAAAAGGTGATTATGAGGAGTTAGGGAGAGAGAGTGTTGATGCGGTGTATGCTGCTAGGGAAAAAGGTGAGGGGGAATATGACTATTCGGAGATTGTTATTTTTGAGGAAGATAATATTCACGTACTGGGATCTGAAAAGGATTTAGAGATGGCCTCAGAATTTTTAAGAAGAAAGAATGTGGAGTAGGGGTATCCTAAAAAATAAGAAGAAAGATAGTTGGTGCTATTTGAATATATGTTAAAATCACCTCGAGTAATTGGGTGGTTTTTTATTTCATGTGTGCGTGTGTTAGAATTGGTAAGTAATTTATTTTTTAGATAAACAAAATGAAAGTAGCAATTATTTCAGATATACATGACAATACTCATAATTTAATCTGCGCTTTGGATGAAGCGAAGGTGCGTGAGGTGGAGCAGGTTCTTTGTTTGGGTGATTTGGTGATGGGGACTGTAGCAAAGATTCTAGCCAACTTTAACGTGCCAGTTTTTTCTGTGTGGGGAAATAATATTGGAGATAAGGCAGTGGTAATGAAAATATCTCTAGAAGATGGTAGTAATCTAAAATTAAGTGAACGAACTTATGACTCAGTTGAAGTTGATGGAAAAAGGCTGTTCTTAAGTCATTATCCTGAATTGGCTGAGCCAATTGCGAAGTCTGGTGAGTTTGATGCGGTATTTTTTGGGCATACTCACTTTAAAGAAGAGAAGATGATTGGTGATTGCTTAGTAGCAAATCCTGGAGAGATTGCAGGAAATATTTCTAGGGAGGCGACTTTTATCATTTACGACACAGAAGATAACAGTATTGAATTTGTTAATATTGCTGATGCGATTATTATTAGAACTGATAGGGTGGATGAGTTCATGGAGAGTATTCATAATAAATAGGATATCCTCTGGTAACGCACTACGTGGTGCATATATCTGGAGTAAGTAGCTTGACAGATTATTTTAATTATGCTAATATACTTAGTTCTAAGTAGTTTTTTTAAAAATACAAATTACGGAGGTTATGGTATGCTTATTATGTTGATTGGAGTGATTTCAATAGGTTTAATTGCGTTTATTGTCAAACGATGGTCCAGGAATAATGTTCTGAAGACTTACCTAAAAATAAACACATTCATGTTTACTAGAACTGTCGTGGGATTGATTTTGGATCGCTATGCTCACTTGGGAAGTCCTGATCAGCAGGTTGATTGGAATCAATCAGTGACTGCGTATTTCTGTCAACCTCCTAGCATTAAGATAAACAGAAAGTTGATTGGCATTATTGAGCAGATATTGGAAAAAAATGAAATTTCCAATCGGGAAAAAAAGAAGTTGCGCGTTATTAAGTTTAGATTAATACAGCACTTGGCATTCCTGGACAAATACGGGGAAAGATTATTTTTTCGTAATCATAAAAAAATCGAAGCCAGAATTAACAGAATAATAGGAGAATGCGAAGAGCTCGAGAATTCATTTGGCAATGCGAAATAGCGTGTCGAAAAATAAGAAAACAGCAATTACCTAATATGGTAAATGCTGTTTTTATATTCCATTAGCTCTCCTGTAATCTTTCCATTGCTTATTGGACCAATCTTTTGGTTTTTTTGTTAATTTTTTCTCGTCTCCTGGGTGAGGGTAGTTGTTTGGTGAGTCGTAACTGCTATTGAAAATATCTTTAATGATTACGTTACTGTCTTTATCATAAACAATTTGAGTAAAGGTGGCCTTCATCGAGCCATCTGGTTCTCTTGACGTTATGTATGGTCCATCAACTTCTGTTTTCCTCTCTATGTCAGTTCCATAAAATCTGAAAATCAACTCTCTTTTAGGTATGTTTATTTCTGTTTGTATGAGTATATATCCCGGTGTGTTGTTGATGAATTTTAAATCAGGTCTTGGAATGTAGACCGTTGCATCCATACCTTGAGGATTATAGTAGCTAACAGCGTAGGCATGATTTCTTCTGGCAGTTATCTCGAGGCCGCTATAGATTGCAGCCCGAAATGCTGTGGTCGAGACCTGGCAAACTCCTCCGCCATAATCGAGCTCAGTTTTATCCTTTTTAATAACGAGTTCCTGTTTGTATCCACTTTCTCCGTCAACTGGGCCAAGATTTTCTATGAATGAAAATTCTTCACCAGGCTTAATGAGTAGTCCGTCAAAGCGACTGGTAGCTACTGCGATGTTATGAATCCTGCTACTTGTTGAGCCGTAGAAATTTGATTTACCTTCTCCGATTAATGTTTCAACTCCAAGCTTATTAACATCTTTTGATGTCACCTCAGGACTAATTTTTTCAATTGTGAGGTTTATTGTTGGCGTACTAGTGTAATTGTCCTGTAATTTGGAATATATTGCCTCTGCGCTCTTTTTGACGTTTAGCTGCATCCCTTCTTTTTCTGTTGAAAAAGCTGAAACTCTGCTACCTGTAATAGTAAATGTAGCATCAATAGGGTCTTGATTTACTTTACTAGCTAAGTCTTCTAGAAATAATTCAATCTTTTTTTTGTCGATGTTTACTTTGTCGACTTTTTGGATATGTAATCCATCGATTATTCTTTTAGACAAGTTGCAAATAATGATATTCTCTGGGCAATATTCTGTGTTTTCTACGGATGAATGATAGTTTTTGTTGTATTGAAGTTCGGGATTGTAATTAATCCAATTATTGATCTCCTCGCTATAAATAGTTATATCTTGCTGTCCATCTATTTTTAGGATAAGCATATCACTGCTTCCAGATGCTAAAAGATACCCTGTGGGCATACCACAAGTTATAATTACTGATATTGATAGTAATATTTTTTTAAGCATAATTAAAGAATAATGGAAAAACGTTTTTCAAACAAGTTCTGTAGGGGATTGTCTGATGCTAGATATGAGGTGTCGTGAATAAACTCTAAACAAAAACCCGCTTAACTTGGCGGGATTTTGTTTAGAATTGCTTCTGAGATTTACTAGAAGCCACGAACTTGAATTTTTTTAATTTTGTTTGTTTCTGCTTTAGGAAGTCTAAGAGTAAGTATTCCGTTTTTTAGAGAAGCTTCAGCCTTTTCAGATAAAACATCAACAGGAAGTACAATCGATCTTGAGAAAGATCCCCAATAACATTCTTGGTAATAAAAATCTTCTTCTTTTATTTCTTCTTCATTTGTTCTTTCTCCCTTAATAACAACCATATCGTTATTGATTGAAACGTCCAAGTCTTCTGGCTTGACTCCTGCGATGGTTGATTTGATGACAACTTCAGTGTCAGTTTGATAGACATCGATGGTTAACTGTCCATCATCATCAGCTTCTTCCTTATTTGTCATCCAATTTTGGTCAGATGATTCATCATAATTTAATTCTGGAGAAGCTGGAATTGAAACAGGTGCAGTATCTTCAGATGCTACATTCATATGCTCCAAATTTTCTTCTTCCATTTCTTCAATCTTTTTAGAACCAGTTAATCGTTCCATAAATGATTTTTTTTGCTTTGTCATATGATCTTTATTAAAGATAGTAGTTTTTGGTTTTTTGCTTAAAATCGTCAGAAAATAACCTCAAAATACTATTGTATATAACTTTATTAATTCACAATAATTATATAATAATTATTGTGAATTCGCAAGCCTGTTTTTAATAGTGCTTAGGTTGTAAATATTTAAAAGTATAAGTAGTAGTATAATACCAACTGATGTGTATTCGAATAAGATTCCCTCCTTGATGTTGGAAAAGTTGAACGCAAAATGTAATCCAGTTGTGACTATGATAGCTTGGGTGAAAATCGTAAGTGGTTTTTTTGGAAATGAACTGATGTATCCAATTATTCCGAATGTTAATATATGAAGAAGTGTGACTTTGACTATTTCTGAGAAATCAACTTGGGTGATCGTCTCATATTTATAGATAAAGAGCGTTAACTCAATGGCTGAGAATCCAATTCCAGCAATAAAAGAGTTTGCAATCAAGTCAGACCCGCTGATAGAAAAAGACTTAATGACTTTATAGGTGAATATGAACTTAGAAAACTCCTCACTCAGAACAGCTGCAAAAATAAACAGTGCAGAGTTTTGAATCAGAAGAAAGTCTTCTGGTCTAGTAAAATCAATTAAAAATATGGATAGTGTGAACTGAAGCAGTAGTGCAGCTATTGCACAAAACATTCCGTAAATAAGGGATTGAATTATTGATTTCATTATGTAAATTTTAAAATTTATTTATTATACTACTTAGTATACAGAACTATGAGAAAAAAATAAAAAGGGCACTAGGCCCTTTTTAAATTATAATGATTTCAAATATTTTTCGATCTCAGATAACTGGGATTTTGCTTTTTTAAGACTTTCTTTTTCTCGAGCAATAACTTCTTCTGGTGCTCTGGAAATGAATTGCTCATTAGTCAGTTTACCTTCAAGTGAATTGATGTAGCCTTCTAAGTTTTTAACTTCTTTTTCTTTTTCAGCTCGCTCTTTTTCTGTGTCGATTAGTCCTTCAAGTGGAATTGATACTGTTATTCCGTAGGAAGTGGTTTTTGAAATTGATTTTTCAGTAGTTGACCCATATGAAATTTCTTCAACTCCAGTTCTGAGGCTCTTGATTAGATTCTCTTGAGTTTTGATAATTTCATCGAAGCTTTGAATAGATGAGCTTCCTGTATTGATGAATAGCTTTATTTTTTTAGCAGGCTCAATCTTGTTTTCAGTTTTTATGTTCCTTACTGCTTGAATGATTTCAACAATTGGTTCAAAGTTTATTTCGTCAGATTGGGATGCTATGTCAAATGTATCCAAATAATATTCCTTTTTTGGCCATTTTTGAATTAGCAATAAGTCATTTCCTTCAATTTCTTTCCAAATAGTTTCAGTTACAAAAGGAATGAATGGGTGCCAAAGTTTCAATAAGTCCTTGAGTATTGTGAGAAGAATGATATTTTTTTCGCTTGTGTTATCTTTGAATTTTGAAATTTCAAGATACCAATCTGCAAAATCATTTTTTGTGAACTCATGAATTTTTTCACTAGCTTGAGAAAATCTAGCTCTATCCAAATCTTTGGTAACATCTTCAATCAAAACAGACATTTTTCGAGTAATCCATCTGTCAGCGATGGTAAGGTTATTTTTGTTGATTGAAATTTCTTCAGTAATAGATTCTTTTTGTAGGATATATCTTGAAATATTCCAAAGTTTATTTACGAAGTTTCGAGAGCTCTCAACTTTTTCTTCATAGAATTTGGAGTCATTTCCAGGAGCAATTCCTGTGATTAGTCCTAGTCGGAGAGCATCTGTTCCATATTTTTCAATCATTTCAATTGGGTCAAGATTGTTTCCAGCTGATTTTGAAAACTTATTCCCTTTTTCATCTCGAAGCATTCCGTGGATATAAACCTCCTTAAAAGGAATTTCATCCATAAAGTATGTGCTCATAAGAATCATTCTTGCCATCCAGAAAAAAAGAATTTCGTGACCCATCTGCATCCAATTGGTTGGATGAAAAGTTTTTCGCTCTTCTTCTGTGAGTGTTGAGAAAGTCCAGAGTCCACTAGAAAACCAGGTATCTAGTGTATCAGGGTCTTGAGTCCAGCTTTTATCGTCTTTAACATCGGGATCTTCCTGTATTGGAGTGGGAGGGTTTGATCCGCAATATATTTCAACATGGTCTGTAAGCGTACCTATTTCTCCTCTGGTTAGTTTCCCAGATTTAAGTCGATACCAAACAGGAATTTGATGACCCCACCAGACTTGACGAGAGATACACCAGTCACGAAGGTTTTCAATCCAATTGAAATATATCTTTTCAAATCTATCTGGGTTGATAGTGACTTTTTGAGCTGCATCACCGTTGTGTCCAGTTTTTACTGCTGCGATCATAAGCTCCTTGAGGCTTTTTTCACGTCCAGGGATTTTTTTGTTCACATCAATAAACCATTGAGTTTTTGGAAGCGCTTCAACGACATCACCGAATCTGTCTGATGTTCCAACGTTTTGAGTTACATCTTCTTCTTTTTCTAAGAGATTATTCTCTTGTAAGAATTCAACGAATTTTTCTCTGGCTTCAAGGACTGGTAGTCCTGCATATTTTTCACCAGCTGTGGATGTCATCTTTCCGTCTTCACCAATAACTTGAATAAGTTCAATTGGATCCTGTTTGGCTTTTTGAACTTCATACATCTCAAAGTCAACTGGACTGTGGGCTGGAGTAACTCCAACTGCACCTGTTCCAAATTCAGGGTCAACCTCATCATTGGCAATTACCTTGATTCCAAGTGGTCTCGCTGCTCCAATATCTACTGTGAAAGTTTTTCCAATGAATTCTTGATATCTTTTGTCAGTCGGGTTTACTGCTACTGCAGTGTCACCTAATTTAGTTTCTGGGCGAGTGGTTGCAATTGTAATAGGGAAGTCTTTTGAATATTTGAAAGTATATAGTTTTCCAACTCTTTCTGCATGCTCAAGTTCGTCATCACTACAAGTTGATTGCCCCTTGACTGACCAATTCACAACTTTATGTCCGCGGTAAATTAATCCATCATTGTACATTTTTTCAAAAACAGTGTTTACCATTTTACTTCTTTCTTCGTCAAAGGTATATGCCAAACGGTCCCAATCGCAGCTAGTTCCCATTTTTTGAACCTGAGAAAGAATAGTCGACTTTGATTGTTCCGCATATTCTCTGATTTTTTCGAGAAGTCCTTCTCGTCCGAATTCTTCCCTTGGGTTTGCGTGACCTTGTTCAACTAGAAGCTTTTCAACCTTTGCTTGAGTAGCAACTGCAGCGTGATCTGTTCCGGGAAGCAAAAGAACTTTTTTGCCTTGAAGTCTTTGATATCTTGCCATTGTATCCATGATTGAATTTTCAAGGGCGTGACCAAGATGAAGAATTCCAGTTACATTTGGCGGTGGCATCATAATTGAATATGGCTCACCATCAAGATTATCTGGATTAAAAAATCCAGACTCTTTCCATGCTTTGTAAATAGCATCCTCTGTTTTTTTTGGTTCGTAATTTTTTGGTATTTCCTTGTTTGACATATTTGTAAGTTTTTTAATCTTAATAATGATATCTTAGCAGTATTGTGCTTATTTTTCAAGAAAAAATCCGCTATCACAAATAATTTAGTGATTAGCGGACTAAGGTTAGTTTTTTCTTTGCTTCTCGTATCTCTTCTCTTTCAATCATTGCTTCGATTTCGCAGTATAGGCAAAGCCCATAGCGATCGATTTGAATGTTTGAAAAAGATTTCAATGTACATACTTTTTCATTTTCACACTCATCGCAACAATATCGTGTTTGAGTATCAAATTTGCAGGCAAAAAGTTCGCTGCAAATACAACAAACATGTGCAATCTTCCAATCCATTTTATGACCTCCTTTTTTCTATATAGGTTGTTTATGCACTTGAACAGATTTTCAATTGGCTTTAGTTTATAGTAAAAAATAAAAATTGTCAATAAAAAAGCAGCCAAGATTGCTTGACTGCTTGTTAAAACTTATTAAGAATACTTGCTCACTAATTTGTTTTGGAATTTTTTCCAATTGAATCCATGATGAACGATAATCGAAAGTGAATCTTCTTTTTGAAGTATTCTTTTATGTAAAATCTATTTCTATGCCTTCATCTATGGTTATTATTATTCCGCCCAATGCAGATATTTCTTTGAGTAAATCCTCTTCTGTCATTTGTTTATTGATATAATTATTGCAAATCAACAATGCTCCTGCGTATTTACTACTATTATCTTCTTCTGCGAATTGAAACGCTTGAATAATATTCGATCCCACTCTATTCCCGCGTGCTATATCATCGGAAAAATCATCCAGACCCTCTCTGATTCGAGTAGTTTTCTCTCCAGTATTCTCATGCTCAGTGATATAAACGAAATAAAGTCTCATATGCAATCCTCCGTGTGTTGTTAGTTGACTTGATTTGGCTTGAGATTAGATTGAATTTCTAATCCAACAGCTGTTTTTCGAAAATCTCTTGGTGTAATTTCTTCACGTGAAAATTTTTGACACAATTGAAAGACGCTAGTGATCATCTCAGATGGAACATCAGTAAAATAGAATATAAGTTTTCCTTGGGCCATTCTGAGTAGGCGACTTGTTTCCGTGGGATTGAATTTGGTAGAGATGTGAGTTCGTTTTTCCCCGTTTAATATACTCACGTATATGGCGGACATCAGTCATTCCTCCATTATTGAAGTCTATTAGTATGATTCAGAGAGTATATCTCCCAATACGTTGTTTTCCTGATAATGCCTGCTTATAATAGCCTTCAGTGTTCTTTTGAGATTCAATGCATCGATCTCATCATTACTGAATAAGACAGATAAACTGAAAACAGTATGCAGTTTTCTTGGGGGAATATTAGCAATAACAATAATACTTGAACCTTTAACTATACGTACGCAGGCCTGCTTCACAATAACTCTTCTGTTGATAGTTGATCGTTCTGGTTTCCGAACATAAACATTGGTTGTCATAAGTCCTCCTATTTTTTGATTGTTGAAGTTTGATTTTTAATGAACAACATTATAGATTAATCTAGATGCACTAGGTTGTCAAGAGACTAATTCATTGATAAGCCTGCATTGGCTTGAAGAGTTTTCCAATTGGTAGTAGCTTCAGCTTTTTGCTCCTCAGTCATTTTTCCCCATCGAAAACTTGCCGCACTGGCAATCATTGCGGCGTTGTCTAGCGAATATGTGAAATCTGGATTGCTATAGGTAATTTCTGGAAACTTTTCGTAGACCGATTCTTCTAATTGTTTTTTTAACTCTGTGTTGGCTGAAACTCCTCCAGCAATAACAATTGACTTTGGTGAATATTTTTTTGTAGCTTTCAGTGTTTTATGAATCAAAACATCAATGCAAGCTTGTTGGAATTCGTGACAGATTTCTGGGATTAATCTTTGAAATTCATCTGCAGATAGACTTTTTTTCAGTTCTTTCACTTTATATAGAACAGCGGTTTTCAGTCCTGAAAATGAAAAGTTAAAATTTGGAGAATTGAGCATCGGGCGGGGGAGTGAGATTTGAGATTCAGGATTTGAGGTTTGTGATGATTTGAACTCTTCTGCTTTTTGAGACACGATAGGGCCTCCTGGATATCCGAGGTCAAGGGTTCTAGCTACTTTGTCAAAAGCTTCACCAACAGCATCATCTTGAGTTTCGCCAACTACTTCATAGTTTAGGTGATCTCTCATCAGCACTAATTGAGTGTGTCCTCCGGAAACCACTAGTGCAAGTACTGGGAAGTTAATGTCAGATCTTCCAATGAAGTTGGCATAAATATGTCCTTCTATATGGTGAATACCTATTAAGGGTTTTTTCCATAGATAGGAAAGTGTTTTTGCAAAATTTGTTCCAACAAGGAGCGCTGGAATAAGTCCTGGCCCTTGGGTCACAGAAATCAAATCTACATCGTCTTTTGTGAGTTGAGCCTCTGATAGTGATTCCTCTAGAACTGGAAGGATGTTTTTAAGGTGTTCTCTAGCAGCCAGATTTGGAACAACTCCACCCCAGGCTGCATGAAGTTCTACCTGTGATGAAACTGCGTTAGAAAGAACCTCAACGTTATCTGAAGTTTTTTTAATTAATGAAACAGCTGTTTCATCACAAGATGTTTCGATTCCAAGAATGATCATATGAAAATATTAACTAGATTATTATTCTGTATCATAGTATTTTATTGGCTAAAAATCAATAACAGTTAGTAGGATGTAAGCGAAAAGCAAGTTGTATTCATATATAATGATTAGAAGTTAGGAGGTTTTTAAGTCTTAGTTCAAATTTTAAGAGGGTTGTTGGTGATAGAGATGAGCTTTTTTATTTTGACACTTTTTCAAATAATGGTAATCTATAAGTAAGGAAAGAGCTTAATAAAGAATTATTTTTGTGGACTTATAAAAGCCTTAAATTTATAATTCAAGAAAGAATTATCTTATGAAAAGAATAATAACAGATAGCGATAAGGAGACAAGAAATCTTGGGAATGATGTCGCTAAGAAATTAAGAGGAGGAGAGGTGATTTGTTTGGATGGACAATTGGGTGGTGGAAAAACAACTTTTACTCAAGGATTGCTTGAGGGAATAGGTGCAAAGGGTCCATACACTAGTCCGACATTTGTTGTGATGAAGCATTATGATCTTTTGGAGGATTGTGATGGAGAATGTGATATAAGGAATGTGTATCATGTTGATGCATACAGGATCAATGCCGGAGATATATTGGAATTGGGATGGGAGGAATTTGCTGGAGACAAAAAAAGTGTTGTGATTGTTGAGTGGCCAGAGAAAATCAAAAGGGCTCTTCCTGAAGATGCTTTGTGGATTAGATTCTCATGGTTAAATGAAAACAGTAGGGAGATTGTTTTTGATGAAGACAGTTTATTGTAATTAGTTTTATTTAAAGTAATGAGGAAGAAAATTTTTCAAGGAGTGACTATTTTTTTTGTGGTCATTTTTATTAGCGGATGTGGTTTATTTACCCCAGATGATCCTATGAGTGGGAAGTCTTCTAGGGGGAAGTTGTTAAATGTTAGTGAGCAAGAAAAGGATAAGGGTGCCACTAAGGACAGCATTTCTAAGGAAGAATTAAATAATAAAAATAATGTTTCTGAAAAAAATATGATTGATGTTGAGAAAGAGAGTTTGGCATATTCAAACAAATACAAGACTGCAACTCTAGTGACCAATTATGGTTCGATTGAAGTTGAGTTTTTTGGAGAAGATTCTCCTGTGACAGTAGGAAACTTCCTTCGCTTAGCTGAAGAGGGATTTTATGATGGGACGTTGTTTCATCGAGTGATCACTGAGTTTATGATTCAAGGAGGAGATCCGAATTCAAAGAGTAGTGATTGGTCAACACATGGAATGGGTGGTCCAGGATACACATTTAAGGATGAGTTTAACAAGCATCCACTTGTGAGAGGTTCATTGGCTATGGCAAACTCAGGACCAGGAACTAATGGGTCACAATTCTTTATTGTAACTGCTGAGTCCACTCCTTGGCTTGATGGAAAGCATACTAATTTTGGAAAGATTGTTAGTGGAATGGACGTGGTTGAAAAAATCGAAGGAGCAAAGACTAATCAAAGTGATCATCCGCTTGAAGATGTCGCGATTGAAAAAATTGAATTGAAATAGTTTTTTTGTTGTAAGAATCTTGACACTTTTGGATGATGGGGCTAGTTTAAGCGTGTTAGCGTGTTTCTTTTTTATGAAATTCAAAAGAAGGAGTATGAGATGAGTGCAAAAGTAGTGGCTGGTTTGACATGTACCGCAATAGCAATAGTTATTGCAGGAAGAATGTTCGGTTGTTGGTAGTAATGTAGGTGAAAAAAGAAAAACCCAGAGTGGAAAATTATCCGCACTGGGTTTTATTATCGATTGGCGAGTTTGACATTTTTAGGGCATGGGGTTAATTTAAGAAAAGTAGTTACTTGAAATAGAAAGTAATTAATTTAAAAAATGTTTATGCAGGAGGTGTTATTGTGGCTACATATCCAGGATACAAAGAGGTTTTTCCGAAAAAAAACACATTATTAGCAGTTGTCCATGTTAAAGATTATCATCAAGCATTTGAGAGTATCAATGTTTTGGTTGATGAAGGTGTTGATGGTGCATTTTTGATTAGTCATGGTCAGATTGGCTATACTTACTTATCCGGGCTTTTAATGGCAGTAAAAGACAAAAATCCTAATTTCTGGATGGGCTTGAATTTTTTAGACGTCTCCTTAATTAAGAACTCTTTTCTTTACACTCCTTTGGAGTCGGATGGTCTTTGGGAGGATAATGCTGGAATAGTGGATAGCTTTGTTGATAAGGAGAATAATTTTTCTCGGGATATTTGGAATTTTAGAAAAACAATGAGGAATGATTGGAAAGGTCTTTATTTTGGTGGAGTGGCTTTCAAGTATCAAGCTCAACCTAGTGATCTTTCTTATGTCTCTAAAGCCGCTACTCAATGTATGGATGTGATTACAACTAGTGGTGACCAAACCGGTGAGCCACCGAGTATTGAGAAGGTCTCTGTTATAAGGGAGGCGATTGGAGGCTTCCCACTGGCTGTAGCTAGTGGGATGACGCCTGAAAATGTTAATGACTTTATTAGTTTAGTTGATTGTTTCTTGGTTTCAACTGGAATCAGTAGTGATTTCTACACTTTTGATCCAAAAAAAGTTGCTAACTTTGTTAAGGCGATTTCTTGATCAATTAAAAATCCCAGGGCGGAAAATTATCCGCACTGGGTTTTATTTATGCCTGATTTTAAGGCGAGGTTCGTATCTTTTGCACTCCTCGGCCAGAATTCTTCTATGACAAAAGTTAGCTTTATTCTCAATACAGAGAATTGTAACGTTTCTTCATAGAGCTTTTTTGGCAATGTATCTAATTAGTTTTTTCTGGTCTCTGCCTTGTAGAAATAGAAGATATTGGTCCCTGTATTGTCCCCACGATATTTCCTTTCGAAGATATTTTCCAACCAAAGTATCTGGAGGGGCTAGTTTTTTGAGCCACCTGTCATATGATTCATCAGTTATTTGAGGATGTGGAGTTTTCCCATCATCATATGTATGCCTCGACATAACAGAAATTCTTATTCCATCACTCTTTTCTTTGGGCAGAAGAATTGACTTTGTATAAAGCATTTTCTGTATTCTCCTTTTTAGGTTCGTGAAGATGCTGAGTAGATTATATGCTAAAATATAGTAAAGATAAAGTTTAAATTTAAAAGTAAAATGAATAAAAGATATTTTTTAATGATCCCAATTTTATTTATGGTCATTTCATTAAGTGGTTGTGATAGAGTAGCGAAAAGTATAGAGGGTGATGACGCGGGAACAACAATTAACCCTCTAGACCCAGGTAGCATGGTAGATGTCTATGAGGATTCAAAAGTAAAAATTCAAGATGCTGTTGATAAGGAGAATGAGAGGTTAAACGAGACACTCAAGATAGGGGAATAATTGTAATAGATACATCGCAAGACTTGATGACCAAGTCTTGCGGTTTTTTCATTTGACTTATTGATGTGAGTATAGTATCTTAATTCGTTGCGAGGATATGGGTTAAGTGACTCATTTTTTGTAAAGAACATTAAAAAAGGAGATGAAAGATGGATGCGATAACATTATTTCTGGAGATTTTTGCAGTAAGTGATCGATCATCATTAACCGATCGAGACGTGGGAAATACTTGTGATATTCGTATGAGTAATAAGCAATGGATGAAATTGAGGGAGATTATAGGGAATTGAGATGTGCGTGAGATGCTTGGGTTTATTGAGGGAGAGACTGTTGCTGAGGGTGATGAAAAGTTAGGGGGGATATTCGATCAGTGGCTCGAAGAGGATTTTAAAAAGGCTGTTGAGAATGATGATATTAAGCTAATGCGTGAAGTGTATGATGTTTTGGATCCTTTCAGTCACTTTGCATCAAAGTTTGAGAAGGCTATTGAAGGTTACCTATGGAAGAGATTGGAAGAATGTACTTCTGGCAGTAGTGTTAATATCGAGTTAGTCTTGTTAGTTAGTGAAATTAACTTATGCAATTTTGCAGATATTCGAGATAGGGTTAACGAGCTTATTGAAGAATGGGGCGGAAAGAAGCTCTATGAAAGTGAAGAAAAAGATATTTTTCTGATGAAAAGAATTTGCTCAGTGGTGCCGCATAGTGTGACTATTTATGATCTAGCTTATGCGGAAATTACTAAATATTACGATGACCTATTCGATGAGGCTGTTTCGAGAAAATGTATCCCATTGTTATGGGGACTATATCATGATTATGATCTTAGAGCTTTTAGGATAAAAGTGTTAGAGGAAATTCTTTCAATAGCAATTGAAAAGAAAGACCTTGATTTAATGAGTAAAGTAAAGGACTTTAGTAAAGGTTGTCATGTGTCAACAAGTGCCATAAAGGCAATAGTCGCAATCACAATGTTTAAATAAAAAAATATACCGCAAGGTTTCATAATGAAACCTTGCGGTTTTTTTGTATTGTTTTCTTATAAAAGGTATAATTGTTTTAGTAATTAAGAATAAATGATTTATGTATTTGTAATTTGTATATGAAAAGAAAAAAGATAATTTTGATTGATGGGAATGCGATTATTCACCGGTCATATCATGCGATTCCGCCACTGACAACTAAAAAAGGTGAGTTGGTTAATGCTGTTTATGGTTTTACTTCAACGCTTTTAGCTGTGATTGAAAAGTTTGATCCAGAGTATATTGTAGCTTCATTTGATTTGAAGGCGCCTACTTTCAGGCATAAGAAATTTGCAGAGTATAAGGCGACAAGAAAAAAAGCTCCAGATGATTTGTACCAACAGATTGATAGGGTGAAAGATATGGTGAAAACTTTCAATATCCCAATCTTTGAGAAGGAAGGATTTGAAGCTGATGATATTATTGGGACAATGTCGAAAATTGTTTTTGATCCTAGTGATGATATGGACGTGATCATTGTTACTGGCGACCTCGATGCTCTTCAGCTCGTGAATGATGATGTGAGTGTTTATACGATGAGTAGGGGGATTAGCAAGGCTGTGATTTATGATGAAAAAGCTGTCTTTGACCGATATGGTCTTAGTCCTGAACAACTGAAAGATTACAAAGGTCTTCGAGGGGATGCATCTGATAATATTCCTGGAGTAAAGGGAATTGGAGAAAAAGGAGCAATTACACTTCTTCAGGAGTACAATACGTTAGAAGGTGTATATGAAAATATTGAAAACTTGAAAGGAGCAATGAAGAAGAAGCTTGAGGATGGAAAAGCGTCGGCATTTCTTTCTAAGGATCTTGGAACAATTCACACTGAGGTGGAGATTGATTTTGATTTAGAGGCTTGTGCGACACATGAGTTTGACCGAAAAAAGGTTGCTGAGCTATTTCACGAACTGAGTTTTAATAGTCTTTTGAAAAGACTTCCTGGCGGAGATACAGATTTATCGAAAAAGGAGGAGATGGCGAAGATGGATGAAATTTCTTGTGATGTGATTAGTAGTGACGGGATAGATGAATTTGTTGTTGACTTAGAAAAGCAAGAAGAAGTTTCAGTAGATTGGAAAAGTGTGGATGGAAAGATTCAGTCGATGTTCTTTTTTTGGGGAAAAGAAAAGGGATATTTCTTAGAACTAAATGATGACGCTGTATTGAAGCTGAAATCTTTTTTTGAAAATGAAGCAAACAGAAAGGTTAGTTTTGATTTTAAAACTCTTCTTAAGGACTTGGAAAATAGTTTTGGAATTTCTCTCAAGGGTGAATTGTGGGACACTAAGCTAGCAAGTTATCTTTTGAACTCTGGGAGAAAGATTGAACTTGAAAAGGTTATTCTAGAAGAGTTAGGTGAAGAAGTTGAGAAGCAAAATGGCGGGCAACTGAGCCTTGGAATGGAGAGTGAGGGTGAGTTAGCTATAAAAGGGTGTAGGCGAGCGATGTTTTTCTTAAGGCTTAAGGAAATTTTTGAAAAAAGATTGAAGGAGATTGAAAAGGATCAAGAGAAAGGACGAACTATCATGGATGTTTTTGAAAAAATAGAAACACCGTTGATGAGGGTTCTTTTGGAAATGGAAAAAAATGGGGTTAAGCTGAATGTTGATTTGCTGGGAGATATGTCTGAAAAAATCGGAAAAGAAATTGGAGCACTTGAAGAAGAAATACATGATGCAGCTGGAAGAGATTTTAATATTAATTCCCCAAAGCAACTCGCGGAAATTCTTTTTGATGATCTGAATATTCCAACTGAAGGGATTAAGAAGACGAAAACCGGTTATTCAACGGCTGCTAGCGAGTTGGCAAAAATGAAAGATAAGCATGAGATTATCGGAAAGATTGAGAAATATAGGGAGGTTTTTAAATTAAGAAGTACGTACATTGATGCACTTCCGAAGTTGGTAGATGAGAGTTCTCGTCTTCACACAACTTTCAATCAAACAGTTACTGCAACAGGAAGACTTTCATCCGAAAATCCAAATCTTCAAAATATTCCAATTCGAACTGAGGCAGGAAAGATGATCCGAACTGCTTTCGAGGCCGAAGAAGGAAAAGTTTTTATTGCGGCTGATTATTCTCAAATTGAACTTAGGGTCATGGCTCACATTAGTGGAGATGAGAAGTTAATCGAAGCTTTTAATGAAGGCGCAGATATCCATAAAAAGACAGCTGCTGAGGTGAATAAGACTTCCTTGGATGAAGTGACTAAGCAGATGAGAAGTGAGGCTAAGGCGCTTAATTTTGGTGTTATATACGGAATGGGTTCATATGGTTTTTCCGAATCAGCAGGTATTAGTCAAAAAGAAGCCAAGGAGTACATTAAAAGTTATATGGAAAATTTTCCAGGTGTTGCAAAATATATTGAAGATACGAAAGATTTTGTGAAGAAAAATGAATTTGTTGAAACACGAACTGGAAGAAGAAGGTATTTACCTGAAATAAATTCGTCTAATTTTATGGTGCGGAGTACAGCTGAAAGAATGGCGATAAATATGCCAGCTCAAGGTTTTGCGGCGGATATTATGAAGTTGGCTATGCTTGCGGTTTATAAGGAATATAAGAATAATCCTGATGTAAAAATGATTCTTCAGATTCATGATGAAATCATTCTAGAGGCAAAAGAGGAGTTGGCTGATGAGGTTTCTGATAAAGTTAGAGAACTTATGGAGAATATATATAAGCTCAATGTTCCTTTAGTTGCTGATGTGGAAGTTGGGAAGAATTGGAGCGAAGTATAGTTAACTCGTGTCTATGTTTAGCGGTGAATATGAATAAAATAATGCAAACATAATCTGTCATTCTGGAAGACATATTTTACAAAGCGAAGAATGAGCTTTAGTAAAATAGTCTATCCGGAATCCATCCTTAATTAGTCATGGTGAATGAATATGGTCTGGAGTTATATTAAGAATGAATCTTCTCCTAAGTGAGCATACTGCCAGTTCTAAAAAAACTCTCCGCCGTGGCGGGTCGTTTAAGAAATTATACCTTCTGGGATGACAATGAAAGGGAGGACTCTTGTGTTAGTGAAATCTAGAATAATAAAAACACCCTGATGTAACAGGGTGCTTTTTGTTTATTTGTAGTCCATATATGCTATGACAGGTTTAGTTCTGAAAGTTTTTTCTGGGCTTCTTTTCTCATGTCAATGATAGTGTCGTTTTCATCTACAATTTCAACACGAAGCACTTCTTCGATGATGTCTTCAAGAGTAATTGCTCCTTCAAGTTCTCCATATTCATTGTAAACAAATGCGAAATGACTTTTTTTCTTGATAAATTCTGAAAGAAGAGAGTCGAGTTTTTTGTCACCAGAAATCTTGATTAGCTTGTCCTCTCTAACTAATGAAGATATTTTTCTGTCTTCACAAATTCCAATTAAGTCTTTTGAGTAAAGTAGGCCATTGATATTGTCGATATCTCCTTCGAATATAGGAATTCGAGTGAATCCTTTTTCTTTAACTTTTTCTAAAATTTCGTGACTCAGGATAGTTTCGGAATCGAGAGAAAAAAGGACAGAGCGAGGCGTCATCACATCCTCTGCTTTTTTGTGAGAAAAAGAAAGTGCTCCAAGGATTATTCTTTCTTCATCTGAATCAATGTCGGAATCAGGTGAATCTTCGTGAAGCTTCACAATCTCTCTAAGCTCATCTTTGCTCCAGATCGTGGGCATTTCTTCCCCAAGTGTTTTGTTTAGCGTCCATGCGATAGGGAAGCAAACAGGATAGAAGATGAAAGTAAAGAGTCTCACAATCCATACTGACTTGGCGCCGATTGCAAGTGCGTGGCGTGAAAATGTGGCTTGAGGAATGATTTCTCCAAAAATAACAATTAATCCAGTAGCTATGATTCCAGCCATAAGTCCACCAGCAATACTTCCAAGAAAAATACTGATTGTTGAATTGACAGCTACGTTTCCAATTAAAAGGGTTACCAGTAAAAGATTTCCATTTTTTCTCACCGAATAAACCTTCTTAGCTTCTTTGTTACCTAGTTTGATTTTTCTTTCAAGATCGGTTTTATTAAGGCCAAGTAGACCTAGGGTTAAACCAGAAAAAAGCCCTGATAAGAGAACTAGAAAAATTACTAAAAAGTATGCCATTTTTTAAAATAAAAAAGTATTAGATATCTAAAGTATAGCATATTTTTAAAATATGCAAGCTGAATTAGATTTGAGATGGAGAATGGAGAATGTAAAAGTGGAAATAGGTTGAAGCTGAGTATTGACAAAATAGTTAAAATATGCTACGATGTAATATCAATCTAGGAAGGGAGTTGAAATGAAAACAAGATACAGCTATTGACAAAATGATTATAATATGCTATACTGGACTATCAAGTTAAGAAAGTACCTTACAACTGAATAAGTTAGAAAAATGTTTGGAGAGGCATTTAGACAACAATACATATACACCAAGAGGACAATTATTGGTTTATTATGTCTCTATACACCCACATGTGAGATTAGTTTTTAAAACTAGTCTCCACGATAGAACCATAATATTCCAATAATTGTCTTTTTTTGTATACAAATTACGAATCTATTACGAATATGCAAATAGGACTAGGAGATTGGGAAAAAGAATTGTGAAGGAGAGAGAATCTTTGAAATTAACTCAAGGCAAAAATATATATTGGCCTGATGACTTAATCTCAAAAATCTACTTCACAATTCTCTTTCTCAAGAGAGAGTAATAAAAAAAGTTCATTTATTTATACAACAAAAACACAAAACTTCTTAAGTGAAGCGGAGGGAAAATTATGGCAAAGAAATTTTTTGTAAAGATTAATGGAAAATGGAACTCTTACCACAATAGCGAGCTTGCTCGTTTGGATGGTAAGCCAATTTTCAGTGAGGTTTGCGTCGAGTGCGGCGGTCCTCGAGTAGTGTGCGACTGCCACTTGCGCGAGTTTCGCGCACGGACGTGGTGTCAGAATTGTGGCACTCAGTCTTATGAAGATCAGTGGTTTCCTTCGGGTCGCGAGGCTCGAGAGGAGGCTCGAAAGCGCGAATGCGTCTCATGTCCCCCTGATCTCCAGGGCGAGGAAGTAGAGTCCCGATTTTTCGGGACAAGTTGCCAGTGTGGGTCTGGACAACCGAACACTTCATGTTCGGCTACTGATGACTTCTGCGGGTAGGTTTTCCGAGAGAGTACCTAAATAAAACTCTTTATCAATAATTTATTCAAAAGCTAAAATAGGAGTGCCACATGTCTAGTATCGATGTCAAAAAAGAGATGAAAAAAAAGAGTGATGATAAAGAGAGGATGTGCTACAAGTGCACATGCAAAACACTACCAACAAAACAATTTCCAGCAATATGCTCTCAGTGTTGGGAGGCATATCAGTCCTAGTTTTTTTATGAATGATGGAGCAGGCAATTTCCAGCTCCATCCCTTTTCTCAATCTTTATTTGTAAATTCGTATTGTATCTGTAGTTCGAATATCAAATGAAGTTTGAGATGAAGAGAAAAGTTCATTTAGAAAAATATTTATTCAAGAAAAGCATATATTTTCTTCTTTATTTTAATTGACTGACTTAGGGTGGCTAGGAAGCTAGTCTATGTTGGTCAATTAAAATGCTCAAGCTGAGTGGATCACAAGCCTATTCTGGGCTAAAATTTCTGAGGAGAAAGTCATGTTGAATATCGCTAAATTTATTACTGCTGTTTCTGAGATCCGTACCGTTGATATAATTACGCATGGCGATTGCGACGGCACGATTGCCGCCGCCGTCATGCGAAAGAGTGGAGCTGATGGAAACATCACAGTAACGCAGCCGTTTTTGCTGCACAAACTTACAGATCTTACGGCTCTGACGGTGATTCTAGATATGGCCGTGGATGGTCGTAATCCGGAGGCAACTCTGGATTGGGCTCGGCGCAACGAGGAGAGTATTTTACTTTGGGTGGATCACCATTTGGGAGGGGAGCAGTTGCAGGAGGTTTTAGGGGAACGGTTTATTTATGATCCCAAGGCTCCGAGTTGTCCGAAGCTGATGCTCCGGCATGGTTTCATCATCCCAGGAAACTGGGTCATGGCAGCTAATGCAGCTGATAATCCAACGCAGTATAGACCGACGCCATTGAGTAGGCGTTATAATCACGCTTTCAAGGCTTCATTGGCTATGATGCAAAGCGGTGACAGTAGAGCGGTTATTGAAACGCAAATGCTATTTATTAGAGAGTTGATTACTGGAATTGAATCGAGACTGGTAAGTGAGCGGGCGAAAGCATATCCAGAGGAGGCAACTGATACAGCTATTGCCGGCTTAAGAGAGTTGGTTTCTGGAGTTGGTTCTGTATCGATTTTGGGTGGACAGGGCTCTATTGATGTCACAGAAGTGATGATACGGGGGTACAAAAAATTCCCGACCATTGTTATATTGACCACGGCTGCCGATGACGGTCAGCCGCTGGCATTGATCGGGACGAGCGACCGGAATTTGGATTTGCTCCAGGCTTTCGGTCTCGGATCTGGAAATCCCAGTCGGATCGTTTTGACTGGTGAAAAAATCCAGACAATTGAAGAAGTTCTCGGTTAGTAAATAAAGGTTTTTCGAGAGAGTGCCTATAATAAAACTCGCTCACAGCTGATGGAACAGGCAATACGCTTGTCTGTTCCATCCCTTTTCTCAAATCTTATGTGAATGAGGTTTGAGATGAAGAGAAAAAGTTCATTTATTTATACAACAAAAACACAAAACTTCTTAAGTGAAGCGGAGGGAAAATTATGCCCCAAATGGCCAATGGGATAGTGAAAGAATTGGTTGAAATAAAAAGAGAATTGGTTGAGGATGCAGCACTGGATGCTATAACAGGATTCAGTGATAGTCATCATTGGTATTGGATGCGAATTCCTCAGGCGCCGGGACGGAGGATGAAGATAAGTAAAAGAAAGAAGAAGGGGGGCAGACGGATCTTCACTGAGTTGTTTTTGAAAGATGGTGGCTTTTGGGAGGTAGAGTGCTTTAAGAGTCTGATCGCCAAAAGGTCGATCTCAAGACAATTTTCCTATCGTGTGACTAAGGTTATACGGGAGGAGGTCATTGAAATAAAATCGAATCGCCTTAGGGAACAGCTGAAGGGCGACGGGTGGAGATTCTTCGGAAGAGATAGTCGCGGAGTTGAAGTAGAAGTTGTACCGCGGTGTATGTTTTTTAAGGATATGGCTCTTGTGCAATTGAATCCATTATTAAATCAATCGGAAAAAACTCGCATGGTATGGTATGTGAGATAAGAAAAATGTGCAGAGTGTTGATCATCGTATCAGCGCTCCGCCAAACAATTAAACTTTTGAATTTTTCGAAGGTTTATAGTTTGGAAATCAGATTTGAGATGAAAAAGAATAATCAAAAGATAGATTGAATTGTGAAAAATAATTTGCAATCAAAAATCTCTTTATTATTGAAAAATAAATAATGAGAGTCTGTTAAGTCGTCTTGAATTTGCAGGGTAAAAACTAGAGTTCTGAAATATTTTATGAGTTTCATTTTTGAAGCTTATTCTCTCTCCTTATTTCAAAACATTAATCTAGCTTGCTCTGCAAATTTGAGGCGATTTTTTTGTTACGCATCTTGACTTTTTGTTAGGAATAAGCTATACTGTCTAGTTGAATTGAAGAAGTTCTTTTATTTAAAAAATACCGAATTTTATATGCATGGGGGATTGAAATGAGTAAAAATGAGAAAATATTTCTGGTTTTGATTGAGTCGAAAAATGGAGTTCCATTTTCATTCGTTTGGCTTGCTGAGAGCAGAAATAAGATGCAAAAAACACTTGATGTTTCAAGATTTAGTTCTGATTTTTTTGTTATTAAAGAAATCCAGGAGTCTCCTCGATTTCGAGATGATCCCGAAAACTCTCGAGAAAAAGAATTTTTTGAGAAAGTTGGGATGGAGAACATGAACTGTGGAGATTGCTCGGAATGCTGTGGTGAAAGTTTTAATGTTAAACTTATTGATTGGGAATTCGAGCAGAGTTTTAATGTAGACTATGAGAATTACTTATTAAAAGATAAGTCTACGGGTAAGTGTGTCTATTGTAGAGATGGTTGCGGGGTCTATGATCGTAGACCAGCTGTTTGCAGGGTGTTTAAATGCACCGTAGCTTATCTTATCGGCCAGAAATTGAGTGATTCTATTCTAGATATGGCTGTCAAAAAACTAAATGATGCAGGGTATTTTGATCATTGCAGAGATTCAATAAGGGGGAAGTGTCATGAGTGATCCTAAAGTAAAAAGAACCTGGGCCTATTTGGTGCATTACGCTACTTATGAAGGAGGTCCGAGCTGTTTTTCGGGAAGAGTCGATTATGATCATAGTAAGGTCGTTTCATTTTCATTTCCTATCATCAATAAGGAGACCTTAGATCGAGCTGACGCGGAGATGGGAGAAAGGGTTACAATTAAGTCTATTTTCCCGTTACCTTTTGAGGGTGTGGAATTAGGAACTGGACAAGTAGTTTTTTGTGAATATTGTAATCAAAGTTACAAGGAGCCACAGTATCAGTGTCCTCACTGTAAAGAATATTTGGTGTAAAATGAGAATTATATAATCCCAGGTGGTCGAATGACTGCCTGGGATTTTTTTGTACTTATTTTTAGTATTAGTTTATGATAAGTTAAATATAGTAATGTATGTAATTTGTTTGTGATATGAAGGATGAAAACCGATCCTCGATCCTCCCTTTGAATGCAAAGAAGGGAAGGGGGCGAGTAATTGAATATCTTTTTTATGGTTTTGTATTTTTACTACCATGGCAGACTGTTTTTTTGGTGCGGGAAATTTTTGTTGGAGGTGAGAAGTGGCAGTATGGGACAGTTGGGGTTTATTTTTCAGATTTTATTTTAGTATTTCTTTTGGTGTTGATTGTGGTGGAAAAATTGAAAGGTATTTTAATGTGTCATTTCGACCGAATCCGCCTAGGCGGAGAGTGGAGAAATCTCAACATTACAAAGTCCTGGGGCTATATTCAGGGTGAGATCTCTCGACTACGTTTCGTTCTTCGCCGTGGCGAACCATTCAACTGTACTCGAGATGACAATGCAAATGGTTTAGTAATTCTTTTTTTGCTTTGGATGGTGTTGTCAATTGTTTGGGCGGATGACAGATTTTTGGCTTTGTATTTTTCTTTTAAAATGTTTTTGGGTGTAGGATTATTTTTTGCGGTTCAGAAAATTAAATTTGATTTTCGAAAGTTGATCTTTGTTTTGCTTGTTGGTGCAGTGATTCAATCTGGACTTGGGACTTGGCAGTATTTGAGCCAGGAGACTTTCTCGAGTAAGTGGTTGGGGATGAGTGAGTATGTGGCTTCAATCGGAGGTGTGAGTGTTTTGGAAAATGAAACTGGAAGATGGCTTCGGGCTTATGGAGGTTTTTCTCATCCGAATATGTTTGGGGGATATTTGGCTTTGGTAATGCTTGTGATTAGTGGGTTGAATTTAAAATTTAAAATTTTCAATTTAAATTCAATTTTAAATTATGAAATTTTCAAACGAAAAAAATATATTTCATATGGATTGTTGATTGTCGGTTGCTGCTTATTAATTACTGGCTTACTTTTTTCTTTTTCGAGGAGTGCCTGGCTGGCGCTGGCTATTATTGTAATTTTTCAATTTAAATTTTTCAATTTAAAGTCAATTTTTAGTGGTGAAATTTTCAAACAGAAAAATAAAAAAAATGACAAAGTGGGGTGGTTTGTAGCGATGATTGTTTTCGCTACGCTGATTGTCGGGATAAATCACGAAAACTTTTTTTCTCGGTTTGATGGAAGTGCAAGGTTGGAACAAAAGTCAGTAATGGATCGAGTGAGCTATGTTACAGAAGCAAGTCAGGTTATCCAAGATGATTTTTTTGTGGGAGTGGGTGCAGGGAATTACACCCTTGAGGTTATGAAAAATGACAGGCTGCAGAGACCTGTTTGGGAATATCAACCAGTGCACAATATTTTTCTTTTAATTTTTTCTGAACTTGGATTGGTGGGATTTGTTTTGTTTAGCACAATGCTTGTTTTACTTATCATGAAAACTGGAATCAAAGCACTTCCAATTTTTGTAGCGTTATTTATTTTCATGATGCTTGATCATTGGCTTTGGACGAGTCATTATGGAATGTTGTTTTTTTGGCTAATCTTAGGCTTAGTTTATATTGACAATAAGAAGATGAGCTGATAATCTCTTGATAGCTGTTTGAAAAAAACTTCTGATACTGAAGGATGCGATGATATGCGTAAAGAAAGATTGGGTTGGGATGAAATGTGGTTAGAGGTGGCCAAAGTGTTCGGAAAAAGATCAACTTGCATGAAGAACGAACTCGGATCAATATTTATTCGAGATAACAGGTTGCTGTCTTATGGGTACAATGGAGCTCCAATTGGATCTGACCATTGTATTGATTATGGTAGGTGCAATAAGGATTTTTTTAAAACCGAATGGTGTGTTGGTGCGTATTCTGAGATGAATGCTACGCTGGATGCATTGAAGAATAAAGAAGATCTTGTAGGTTCGACAGCCTACTGCAGTATGAGTCCCTGTATGCACTCTGCAAAACACTTGATTAATCTGGAGATTAATAGATTGGTTTATGGTGAATTGTATAAAAAAAGTAATGGCGAAGGTGAAGCGGCAATAGAACTTTTACGAGAAAGCGGTATTACTGTTGATGTTATCGATGAATCGTTAAATAAGCGGGAGGATGTATGTCAAAGACAAGAAAAACAATAGAAATGATTAATGAAGTTATTTCTGGCTTGGATAACATGAAAAAAAGTGTCAAAAATTTATTCAAGAGGTGCAGTCAAAGTGTGATCATCCCAGAGATAGTCTTTATGTTGAAGATGGGATTTGCGGGGCATCTTTTGAAATGACTTGTCGTGAGTGCTCATCAAAAATAGCGACATCAAGAAAAGATACTTGTCCAAGTTGCTTCAATGAGATGGGACAGATTAAGAGTGGTATTGAAGGTGAGGAAAAATATGCGTGTTCTGCGTGTAGCTATGTGTATTCAGACATCACCCATGTTTAGTGAATCATTTTTAGGAGTGAATAGTTATGGATGAAATTACAAGAGAAATCTCGTTGAGGAAAGGGGCGATTCGCGACGAGAAAGGAAATATCTCTGATCATGAAAAAAGAATAGCTCTACTTCAAGAGGAATGTTCTCATCCTAGGGAAGACTTGGAAATTGATCAAAGAAGTAATACTTACGCAAATATGCACGCTTTTTGTAAGCGGTGCTTATCAACTCGTTTACTTTCGAGAAGGCAGTGGTGCGTTGAGTGTCTGAGTGGTGTGAATGACGAGGGTGATTCTGTCTATTTTTGCGAGCAGTGCAAAACTCGATACAAGGTAGATGATCGCACAAAAACAGCGAGTATCATAAAGAAGTAATATGATAAATATAACGAATGAAAACAAAGTTTTTCATTCGTTTTTTTGTTTACAAAAACTGATAATTCTGCTAGTATGCTGACAAGTTCTTTTCACTCTTAAGTATTCATATTTACAAAAGGAGTATTCGCATGTGTGATGTAGGAATTGAAGTTATGTTGATTAAGGGGTATATTTCAAATCTTAAGAAGGTTATTGAATTGCTTGGGAAAAAAATTGAAGCACTTCAAGCTAAATGTGATCATCCTAAGGATCATCTGAATGTTGCGGTTGGCGAGGTTCATGTGGAATTTTTCGAAGCTTATTGTAGTAAGTGTCAAAGTAATATTATCTTTGAAAGAAAAAAGACGTGCGTGAGTTGTTATGGGAAGATGAAAAAAAGTTCCAGTCGAGATGATGTTATCAATCAAATAGAAGAAACTACATATGTTTGCGAGGTGTGTGGTGCTAAGCACTTCACAGAAACTGATTCTTTGTAATTCGCATGAATGAATAATGTGTAAAATAAAGCGAATGAAAATAATATTTTTCATTCGTTTTTTAGTTGCGGCGATAATACTTCTAATGTAAAATTTAAGTAATATTTGTGGAGTTTTTTTGTTTTAAACTTAGTAAGTAAAAATTCATTGCAAAATTGAAAATTTAAATTATAAAATTACATAATAAAAATGCCTGAATTACCAGAGGTTCAAACGATTGTGGATGATTTAAATAGAAAGATTAAAGGTGATAAGATTATTAACTTTGAAAGTTTTTGGGAGAAATCGATTAAGAATAATTCTTTGAATGAGTTTAAAAAAGGAATTATTGGAAGAGAAATTTTGAATGCAGGGCGGCTTGGAAAAAATATTTTCATTATCTTGTCAGGCGGAAAAGCAATTTATATTCATCTGAAAATGACAGGACATTTGTTGGTCAAGGAGTATCGAGAAAAAAACGGTGACAAAGTAGGATATTTTGATGAAAAGGTAAATGGATATATTCGTCATATATGGACATTGGAGAATAGTGATGGAAATCGAAAAACTTTGGAATTTTCTGATTTGAGAAAATTTGGAAAGATCATGTTAGTGGATACAAGTAAGATAGATGAATTACCTGAAATTTCTAAATTAGGAGTGGATGTGATGGATAGGCGGTTTACATTGGAATTTTTCAGAAACTTACTTAAGAAGAAACAGAGGAGTGTTATCGGAAATGTTTTAATGGATCAGTCACTGATTTCTGGAATTGGAAATATTTATAGAAGCGAAATTCTTTTTGAGTCTGGAATTAATCCAAAAAGAAAAATTAGTGAGTTGAATGATGAAGAAGTCGAAGTGATTCATGAGAACATACTAAAGGTAATTAAGAAGGCTATAAGGTATAGAGGAACATCTGATAGTGATTATAGGGATACATCTGGTGCGCCTGGCGAAATGCATAAACACTTAAAGGTGTATAATAAGGAAGGTGAAAAATGTGAGAAGTGTGATACAATGGTAAAAAGAGAGAAGATAAATCAGCGAAGTGTGTTTTATTGTGCTTCGTGTCAAAAATAAATTTAAGAATTTAAGTTAAAAAACTATGGAAAAGAAGCATAAAATAATAGTAGCAGTTGTTGCTTTGGTGGTAGCTATAATTGCTATTTATTTTTTTTCAACAAGAGATCAAAGGATGGTTGATAGGGTTGAAAAGGTAAAAGAGCAGGCTCAGATGAGCGATGAAGCTCAGGCATTAGATGACAAGAACGTTAGTCCTATTTCAGGAATATCTTGTGAAAATTGGAACAAAAGACCAATTGCAGTGATGCAGCCAGCTGATGTGCAGGCTCGTCCAGCAGCAGGTTTTTCTGCTGCAGATATGGTGTTTGAAATGCCTGCATTTACTTCGTCTGTAACGAGGCTTATGGGTGTTTATATCTGTGATGTTCCAGATGAAATTGGAGCGATTAGAAGTGCTCGTCATGACTATATCCCTCTTGCTAAGGGATTGGATGCTGTGTTTGTTCATTGGGGAGGATCAATTTTTGCTCTTGATAAATTAAAGGGGCATATAATAGACAACATCGAATGTCTTGTTTATTCAGGAAAATATTGTGATAGATGGGATTACAAAAATATTGCTGGAATGAGAAAAGAAGATTCAAGTCATGTAAAGAAGGAGAAATTGATGGCTGCTATAAGCGATTTGGGTTACAGAACTGAGAGTCAATTGGAGCGCTATCCTCATCAAATTGACGCACCAATAGAAAAGAGACCTGAAAAAGGACATCTTCGCGTAGGATTTGCTGGTCCATATGAAGCAGAATATGATTATGATAAAAACAGTAATTCTTATTTGAGAATTTGGGGAGATAAAGATGATGTTGATAGGAATAATGGAGAAAGAATCGCTCCAAAGAATGTTGTGGTGATGATTGCTAAGTCAGAGCAAATTGCATTGGATACTGACTATGATGCAAGAGGTGTTGATGATCCGTGGGATATTGTTCCAGAAGTGAAAAAGACTGGAGATCAGTCAATTGATTTTAGGTACAATGACGTTCAAATAGGAGACCCTTGGTTTGATGTTTCTGATAGTGGTGAAGCGCATTACTATTTTAATGGTAAGGATTATCGTGGAACATGGAAGAAAGATAAGTCAGACATGGGAAGCAAGCTTTTCTTCTATGACCAAAGTGGAGATGAGATCAAGTTTGTCCCTGGTCAGGTTTGGGTAGAAATTCTTGAGCCAGGACAGGCGCTTAAATGGTCAGTTGAATAAATTTAAAGACATGGTTTATTTTCTGTATGGTGAAGATGATTTTTCTTCTTCTGAAAAATTAAGTAAAATCAGGAATGATTTTTTAGAGAAAAATGCTCAAGGCTCTGTCTTGAGTATTTTGGATTTTGACGAGAGCGTAAAAGATGAATTGAGGGATGTGATTGGTTCAGGTGGATTATTTTCTGCAAGTAAGTTAGTAATAGTCAGAAATATTTTTTCCAGTACAGATAAATCCTATCAGGAAAGGGTTGTTGAATTCTTAAAGTCCAACGAATACATATTTGGCGACAATGATAATATTGTGGTTTTCTGGGAAAGAGGTAAGCCTAAAAAAAATACCAAGCTTTTTAAGATCTTGGATAAAAATGCTGAGTGCAAACAATTTGATATATTGTCCAGAGTAGCTTTGCAGAAATGGATTATTGATAGAGTTAAAAAATTGGATGGAAAAATTTCAAAAGAAGCAGTGAATAATTTAGCTATTTTTGTGGATGGGGATTTGTGGCAAATGAAAAATGAAATTGAAAAGCTGACTTGTATGATGGACGGAAAAGAGATTGATGTTGAGAGTGTTGAATTAACTGTGAAGCCTAAGATTAAGTCTGATATTTTTAAAACAATTGAAGCCTTAGCTGCTGGAGATAAAGCCGGTGCATTGAGATTGTTGCATAATCAAATAGAGTCTGGTGACGACCCTTTCTACATCTTATCGATGTATGTTTATCAATTTAGAAATCTTTTGAAGATTAGTAATTTTTATTTTGGAGGACTTAGGAATCATTATGAAGTGGCAAAGATTGCAAAGCTTCATCCGTTCGTAGTTCAGAAGGGAATGGGTCAATTGAATCGATTGTCATCAGCTAAGTTGAAAGAAATTTATAGGAGACTAGAAGAGTTGGATTCGAAAGTAAAGATTGGTGAGATTGATATCTTACTTGCGCTAGATAGGTTTATTGTAGAAATTTAGAAAACAAAAAACAGGCTTTTTAGAGCCTGTTTTTTTAGTGATACTTATTTTTTCTTCACAATAGCTTTAACAGCTTTGTTTAGTCTTGATTTGTATCTTGCAACGGTATTCTTTTTTAGAACATTCTTTTGAGCAGCTTTATCAAGTGCTTTGATTGCGCTTTTTAAAAACTCTGAAACATTCTTAACATCCTTAGCTGCGATTGCATCACGAGTTTTTTTGATTGCGCTTCTGTAAGCTCCTTTAATTTTTTTATTCTTAAGAGTATTCTTTACAGTAACCCTCATGTATTTTTTAGCTGAATCTTTGATTGGCACGTTTTTGAACTCAATTGTAGTATGCAAATAACTTGTATGTGCAAGATTACAACTGAAAATAATTTAAAATGTTTAATAGAGCATGTACTGAGAGACTAACAGGTCTTCCTATATTATTAACATAGTATCTATTTTTTGTAAATAGTAATTAAATAAAAAATATTAGTATATGTGATTTTATACTGGAGTGCGAGGATTTACTATGTGAGCTATTGCTATAATCTGGTATATGTGTTATATATTAAAGCTGAAATAGATCTTTAACATTAATAATAAAAAATATACAACCAAGGAGATTTCCGTGTTTAATGATTCAAAGAAAGGATTATCTGAATATAGGTATTTGGGTGTTTTGAGACATTGATTGATAACGGCGTGAAGTTGTGATAAATAAAGAATATCTTGATAGTTTTTGCAAATAGAAATTTTCATATAAGGGGTTATGCTTATGGAGGCGAAAGAATCTTTGAAACTCTTTTTGAGTGAAATTGGGAAATTCAAACTTTTATCAAAAGAGGAGGAATTTGAGTTAAGTCGACAAATATTGGAGGAGGGAAGTGAGGCGGCCAGAGATAAGCTAGTCAAGCACAATATGAGACTAGTGGTGTCAATTGCAAAAAAGCCTAAAAGCTCAAAAGGGTCTTTAGTGCTTGAGGATTTGATTCAGTACGGTGTTCTTGGACTTATCATAGCAGCAAATAAGTATGACTATAAGAGGGGAAATAGGTTCTCTACTTATGCTACGTGGTGGATTAGGCAAGCTGTTTACAGGTCGATACTTGATAAATCAGAGACAATTAGAATCCCAGTTCACTTCCAGGAGAGCGCGATAAGGCTAAGAGATAAGATTCTCGACTTAGAAAGGCGATTCAAAAGAAATCCAACTACAGGTGAGATCATTGAATTCTCTGAGTTCAGTGCAGAATTTATAGAGTGGTATATGGCTGGAATGCGCAACGTTAGCTCTTTGTATTATATAGCCAAGGGCTATGATGGTGATTTCAGTGCTATAGTGGATTTCATAGAGGATGAGAATGCTGTCGACCCTGAAATGGCGCTGATTATCTCAAGTAGAAATGATAAAATAGAGGAAGCATTATCTTTTCTCAAGGAAAGAGATCGCGACATTATCAAAAAGCGATTTGGAATTGGACGTAAGGGGTCGATGACTTTGGATAAAATAGGAAAGGAGTATGGAGTATCCAGAGAACGAATTCGTCAAATTGAAGCAAAAGCCATCAAGAGCCTTAAGAGGCGTATGCTTCGAAATTATTCCGATTTGGAAGAGTAGTTGTATGTATAAGGAGAATGAGTAAAGAAAAAAATAGTAACCAGATGTTTAATTTTAAGCACCTGGTTTTTTGATTGGTGGCTATTGACAAATTTTAGATGTTTGATATAATACCAATACCTATGGTGTAGGTATGGTGAAGTAAGTAATTTAGGTAAATAATTTTTTTACATAAAAAATATGACTACTAAAAAGCAAGCAGCGGAAAAACAAAAAGTTGTAATTGCTCTTAAAAAAGCTAGGACCAGCTTGGATAAGATTATCTTAATGCTTGAAGATGATAAAAAGTGTTTTGATGTTATTCAGCAGAACCTAGCAGTTATTGGTCTTTTGAAATCTGCTAATCTGGGGATTTTAGAGGGGCATTTGAATGAATGTGAAGCTCTTCAATCAACCAGAAAAAGCAGAGAGCTTGCAAAGGATATTTTAAATGTAGTGAAGACTGCGCAAAGTAAATAGATAAATTGATGGAAGCTGTAGTGGAGAGCATTGATTAATGTATTTTTTCTTGCATTCGTTCCAGTGGGTACGGGCTGCGAAAAAACATATTAATCAGTGCTCTAGAGCTTTAAGAAAAAATTATGAACAAGAAAATAACTTTATCGTTAGTAGCGATTGTAACGTTGGTTGGAGGATATTTTATCGCCCAAACTTTTTCTGATGAAAAAGGTGGGGATGATGCGGAAGGTATCCTAAAGAATGTGAAAATTGAAAAAGTTGAATTTAGCGAGACCCTAAGCATTAGACATTTTTCTGGTGTGGTTAAAGCTGAAAAAGAGGCTAGGATTTCTCCGAAGATTTCTGGATATGTTTTGGAGATGAGGAAAAAAGAAGGAGAGTATGTAAAAAAAGGAGAAGTGTTGGCGATTGTGGACGGAAGTGAATTGCTAGCTCAGGACAAGGCTGCAGTAGATGGAGTAAATTCTCTTAAAAGTGTTTTGAAGGAAACGAGGGATTATTATGATCAACTTGTGGATGAAACAGAAGCAGTAATTTCTAAAGCGAGAAAAGAATATTTGTCAGTGAGAAATGACAGTTCTTCTAGTGACTCGGAAATCTCTATTGCAAAAAAGGGATACGCACAAGCAAAGGAGTCTTTGGAGAGTTCAAAAAAAGCCAGGGATTTACAATTGCAAGGGGCTGAAGCAAAAATAGTTGAAGCTATTGGTCAATCTAGAGTTGCCAAGAGCTACTCTAGTAATAGAAATGTAGTGGCTCCTTATTCCGGAGTTGTGACTCGGAAAATGGTGAGTGTTGGGGAAATGGTTTCTCCGAGTTTAGTACTGTATGAAATTGCTGCTGGTGAAAAAAAGGAGGTTGAGATTCATATTCCAGCTATTGTTTCTACAAAACTTAATGTTGGTCAAAGCGTTAAATTAGTTTCAGAAGATAATGAAGAAAAGCTAAATGGAATAATTACTTCGATTAGTCCGTCGTCTGATCGTGTTTCTAGAAAAGCACTTGTAAGACTATCAGTGGATAGTGAGTTAAGTCTAGGTGAGTTTGTAGTAGTCGAGCTTCCAATTACTGGTAATGTCAAGGCAGTTGTTGTCTCAGTAGAATCTATTGTTAGTGAATATTATGATAAGTTTGTTTTTGTGAATGACAATGGAATTGCAAAGAAGGTTAGAGTGAGCCTCGGAAATGAAAGTGGTGAGTTTGTGGAGGTTGCAGAAGGATTGAAGGGTGGAGAAAACGTTATTGTTGAAGGTCAATTCTATCTTAAAGATGGAGACAAATTAAATAGTCTGTAGTTGTAAAAATAAGTTATGAAAAATGATAAATTAGGAATAGCTGGAAAGTTGGCAAAAATATTTATTACCAATAAAGAGCTTAGTGTGATTACAATTATTGCGCTGTTTGCTTGGGGGATATTTAGTTTTGCGATTATGCCAAAGCAATATAATCCAGAGATTGTTGCTCCGGCTTTTAATATTGTGACGGAGTTTCCAGGTGCGAGCAGTAGTGAAGTGTATGAGTTGATTACGCGTCCTATGGAGGATAAGGTTCGTGAACTTCCGCGCGTGGATAAGATTATGTCTCAGTCTAAGAGCGGGGGTGTTAGTGTTGTGACAGTTCAATATTATATTGGCGAAAATTTAGAGAATGCAAAAACTGAAATATCAAGAAAAATTGATGGAAATATTGATCTAAAGCCTTTAGGTGCAAATGATCCAATTATCAAGTCAATTGACCCTAATGATGTTCCAATTGTAACTCTTGGAATTACTTCAAAAAATCTTTCAAAAGAATCCTTGAGAGCACTGGCAATGGATGTTAAAGATGAGTTAAAGCTGATTGACGGAGTGTCTAGGGTTGATGTTAAGGGTGGATCTAAGAAAGAGCTTAGAGTTTCTTTGGATGAGGAAAGAATGTCATTTTATGGCATTGCTGTTAACGATGTGATTGAGAATATTGGAGCAAACAACGTCAGCTTTAAAAGTGGAACAATTGATGGTAATGAATTGAATAGTGAGATTAGTGTGGACGGGGGAATTGTTGGTGAAAAAGATCTAGGTAAGATTGTGGTTGGAAATGCCAACGGCGTGGTTGTGTATCTGGAGGATGTTTCGATAATTGGTTATGTGAGTGAAGATCTGGACAGAATTGTCCGTTTTTCAGATAGAGAAGATTCATCGGATGCTGTATATGTTGCAATTTCTAAAATAAAAGGAACAAATGCGACAAAGGTTTCAAATAGTATAGAATTAAAGACTGAAGAGTTGCGAGACAGTGGAGTGATTCCTGGCGATGTTGTTGTTTTAGCTTTGAGAAATGATGGGAAAGTTGCAGGAGAGGAAGTGAAAAAACTTACAATTAACTTGTTTGTATCTGTGGCAATTGTTTCTCTCGTGTTGTTTCTGTTTCTGGGATGGAGAAGTGCCCTTGTTGTGGCTATTGCAATTCCGTTGACCTTAGCCGCTGTTTTTGGAATAGGTAGTTTGGCAGGTCAGACAGTGAACAGGATTACTTTGTTTGCACTTATTTTGTCCCTGGGTCTTTTGGTGGATAGTGCGACTGTTGTGGTGGAGAATATTTTCAGGATGATTGATAAGGATAACGAAGGAGACAAAGATACTATAGCTGTGAGAGCGGTGGATGAGGTTGGAAATGGACTCATTATGTCTACGCTTACCACTGTGTTGGCTTTCTATCCAATGGCATTTGTGACGGGAATGATGGGGCCATATATGGGACCAATACCATTCTTTGTCCCTGCTGCTTTGATTGCATCAACTGTGATTGCGTTTACAATCAATCCTTTCTTGGCAAGCTTTCTTGCTAAGAGAAAAAGTGCTGAGAGTGGTAAAAAGAATCTGTTTATTAAGACTTCTGATAAATTAAGAAATTTATACGGAAGAGCTTTGAAAAAAATATTAGGCTCAGAGAAGTTAAGAAGAAAAATTCTAGTTGTAACACTGGTTCTCTTTGCTGTCTCAATTATTTTACCTGCTGTGGGAATTGTTAAATTCAGAATGCTTCCAAAAGCTGACAAGGAACAGTTTTATGTTTATTTAGATTTACCCGAATACACTTCTGTGGAAGAGACTAATAGAATTGTTAGTGATGTTGAGGGAATGATTTTTGAGGAAGAAGAAGTTGTGAGTATTCAGAGTTTTATTGGAGAGTCTCAAGTGATTGATTTTAATGGATTGTTCAAGGGTAGTGATTCAAGAACCGGAGAAAATCAAGCAACTCTAAGAGTCAACATCACACACCCAGATGAACGGGAAATTAAGTCAGAGAGATTGGTTATTGAACTCAGGAAAAAACTTGTTCGTGATATAGAGAAATATCCGAATCTTAGAATTAAACTCATTGAGGATCCTCCTGGACCTCCAGTGCTTTCTACTTTCCTGATTAAGGTTCAGGGAAATAATGATGAGAAGGTTAAAGATATTGCACTTGATATTGAGAATATGGCTCTTTCAATTGATGAAGTTGTTGATGTGGACAATTCCTTGAATGAAAAAGGGTTGAATTACTCATATGAGATTAACAAGGAAAAAGCTAATCTTTCAGGAATTTCTTCATATGAAATAATCCAGACATTGCAAGTTGTTTTTGATGAGGTTCCAGTTGGCTTGTATCATGAAAATGAAAATGATGAAGTTAGAAAATCTGAAAGAGAATTTATTGTCGTAAAATTTGAAGATGAGGACAGAAATGAAAAGAGTGATTTTGATAAAATCTTTGTTACTAATAGAGGCGGAGAAAAAATCCCACTTTCCGAATTGCTTGTTAAAAAAGACTTCCAAGATTCTTTTTCAATTTATTCAAATCAAAGAAGAAAAACTGTTTATGTTTCTGCAGAAATGGGGGACCGAAGTGTGACATATGGAGCCATTGATGGACTTAAGGAACTGGTCAGGTATCGTTTGCCAGATGGTAAGGGCGAATTAGTTTCTTGGTCATTGTTTGGTGTTGCGTATCGCGATGTGGAAACTGGAGAGGTGTTTGAGATTAGTATTGATGGTGAATGGAAATTGACTTTAGAAGTTTTTAGGGACTTGGGTACTGCGATGGCCGTTGCAATATTTTTGATTTATTTTGTGTTAGTAGCACAATTTAAATCAGCAACTGTTCCGTTGTTGGTTATGGGAACAATTCCTTTGGCGATGATTGGTGTTCTTCCTGGATTTGCGATTCTTGGTTTTGTGAAAGGAATTTATTTCAACGCAACTTCAATGATTGGGGTGATTGCACTTTCGGGTATTGTTGTGAATAATGCGATTATTCTTTTGGAATATCTTGGTGATTTGCGAAAAGAAGGAATGGACATCAAGAGTGCTCTTTTGGAAGCAGGAGAGACAAGGTTTATGCCGATTCTTTTGACGTCAGCAACTACAATCCTAGGGTCACTAACTATTATCAGTGATCCAGTGTGGGCGGGTCTTGCTTGGGCAATTGCTCTCGGGCTCTCTCTCTCATCATTCTTAACTTTGATTATTTTCCCAATTTTGTATTTCATATTTGAGGAAAAAAAGTGGAAATAAAAAAGTTAATAATTAATAATTATAAATAAACTATGTATAAACTAGACACAACAAACTGGACTGTAGAAAGAATAATGTTTTTAATTGCGGGAATTTTTATTCTTGGCGCATTGATTCTCTCAATGACTATTGCTTATGGATTTTTCTATTTCGCAATGTTTGTTGGAGGAATGTTAATCATCTTTGCTCTAACAGGATTTTGTCCGATGGCGATTATGGTGGACAAATTGAAAAAATAAAATAGTATACAAAAGAGGCCTCGATGAAGCCTCTTTCTTCTTGACAAGCAAAGAATATTAGTGTATTCTAATTAGACATCAAATTTAACGATGTCTGATTTAATTTATTTCCTACAACAAGGAGGATCTGATGGAGAATCGAAAAACGTTAGCTATTGTTGACTTGAAACGTCTTCTTAGAAAGATTTTCGGTGAAGAAATATCCAAAGAGATTTTAGAATGTCTCAAAGATAATAAAATTGACGACTTTCTTATGTTTAATCGCTACATTGACAGCGATAATGATAAACGCGATTTACTTGAGAAGGCTGAATTATTGATTAAGGAAATCGATAGGGGCGATTCGGATTGGGATTGCATTGGTAAATTATTCGAAACAATTAATGGAATTGCTGAAAATGATTTGCTGATTAATAGGTAGTTTTACAGGTGAAGATAATGCCGATATTTGAACTAAGTATCGGTTTTTTTGTGTCCAAGAATGTTTTTTGGTGGTATATTTAAGTAAGAATAAATTTATATACACCAAAGACGGGGATGCCAGATGACTTGAGCGGTTTAGTGGAGTTTATCAACGATCTTTTGAGTAGAATTTAAAATATGATTGCAAAGTTAAGTGGAAAAATTGATTACATGAAAGATGGTTATGCTGTGATTGATGTGAATGGAGTTGGGTATCAAGTGAATATCACTGATTTTACTTTTGGAAAAATTGCAGGAACAAGAGATGTGAGTGTTTTTGTTTATACGCATGTTCGTGAAGACACGTTAGCTTTGTATGGATTTTTGGAATTAGCAGAAAAGGAAATGTTTGAGCTTCTGATTTCAATCTCTGGAATTGGTCCAAAGGCCGGACTTAGTATCTTATCAATTGCTGAACCTAAGACTATCAAAGCGGCTATTGTAAATGAAGATTCTTCTATTCTGACTCAAGTGTCAGGAGTAGGAAAAAAGACTGCAGAGAGAGTTATTTTGGAGCTTCAAAATAAAGTTAAGGATTTAGATATTGAGGATAGCGAGCAAGTTGTTGTAGATACTGAAGCTTTAGAGGCATTAGTTACTATGGGTTATTCAATATCTGAGGCACGAGATGCATTGAAGTCGGTTGATAATGATATTACTGATGTTGGCGAGAAAATCAAAAACGCCCTAAAAAATGTCGGGAAATAGTAGCTAGAATAATAGAGTTAATATTTTGAAGTATTATAAATTAAGAAATAAAAATCAACAACTAGGTAAATATAATTTCTAATATGAATATTGAACAAGAAAAATTTGTGCAAAGAAATTCTCCGGACGGAGGTTTTTTGCAGTCTGAGGATTGGATTGGTTTTCAAGAGAATACTGGAAAGAACGTTTTTGGCATTGTTTCGGATTGTTTTTGTGCAAAGGTTGTTTTGCATAAATTGCCAATTGTAGGTGGCTATGGATATGTTCCAAGGGGACCAGTTTTTGATTTGAAAAAAGAGGGATGCATTGAAGACGTGAGTGAGAAATTTTTGGAATTGATAGGTGAGTCAAAAAAGAACGGATTGGGATGGCTTAGAATTGATGCATTGAGTCGAGAGCAGCTGAAATTTATTGAGAGTTTGGATGTGAATATCAAAAAAGCTCCGCATAATACGCAGCCGAAGCAGATTTTTGTGATTGATATTAGTGATGATGAGGAAGGTATTATGTCTAGTATGAAGCCAAAGACTAGGTATAATATTCGACTTGCTAAGAAAAAGGGAGTGGAAGTTGAGAGCTTTGATAAGAATCATGAAAAATTTGAAGAGCACTTGGAGGAATTTCTAAGGCTAACAAAAGTAATGGCAAAAAGAAGTAAAATTACTCCACACCCAGATGCTTATTATAGGAAAATGGTGGAAAGTATTTCATCTGAACAAGTGAAGCTGTACGTTGCAAAATATGAGGGTAAAATTATTACTTCGGCGCTAGTCATTTTTTATGGAGAAATGGCGACGTACCTTCACGGAGCATCGGATGATGAATATAGGAATGTGATGGCCCCGTTTCTTCTTCAGTGGATTGCAATACTAGACGCAAGGGAGAGAGGTTGTATGAAATATGATTTTGGAGGCATTGATGTCTCCAAAGTTGAGGGCAAGACTAATATTAGCAAGTCCTCATTAGAAGGGGTGACGAGGTTTAAGCTCGGTTTTTCAAAGAATACAGATCCTGTTGAGTATCTAGGGAGTTACGATTTAATTCTAAGTCCTTTGAAATACAAAGCATACCTGTTATTGCAGAAATTAAAAAAAATATTAAAATTTGCTAAGAAGTAATAAATTTCGTAAAAAAAGAGTTTTTCGGATAGAGCTATTGACTTTTAGTCAGTAATAGTGTAATATTTCTTTAGTTATTGATTTGAAACTATTATGAAAACTATTAGCTTAATTCATGTTATTGTATCAGTCTTACTGATCTTATCGATCCTACTTCAAAGTAGAGGGTCTGGTTTGGGTTCTGTTTTTGGAGGAGACATGGGTGGTTATCACACAAAGAGAGGTTTTGAGAAATTTTTATCATATTCTTCTATTATATTGGCGAGTCTTTTTATAGGCATTGCTTTGGTTAGTATTATATCTTCTTAAGAATTAATGAAAAACATATCAGTAAAAGGATATTAAGATTACTTTTGCCAAACAATTGGCAATATATTAATAATGTTTTAAATACCAAGGAAAAAATTATTTTATTTTTTTTGGCTTTTGTATTTGTTGTAGCCTTTGTTTCTTGGATGATAGGAATCTACTTGTATTTCACTAAGCCAGTAGCTGATTTTGGTGGAGGCTATAAGGAGGGTATGTTGGGTCAACCATCATACATTAATCCCGTTTTATCTCAAACAAGTGAGGTTGATTCTGGGTTAGTTCAATTGATGTATAGTGGGATTTTTAAATACGATAAGAATGGGAGCTTGGTAAATGATTTAGCTGAAAGTTATGAAATTTCAGAGGATAAAAAAAGCTATACTGTTAAGTTGAAGCAAGGGGTTATGTGGCACGATGGTGAAATATTAACTGCCGATGACGTTGTTTTTACTGTTAACGTTATTAATGATCCTCTTTATAAGAGTCCATTGAGGAAGAATTGGAAAGGTGTTGGTGTTGAAAAGATTGATGATTACACTGTAAAATTTACAATAGATAAGCCATATTTTAGATTTCTAAATAGCTTAACTATTTCAATATTACCAAAACATATTTGGGAGACTATTTCAGCAGAAAGATTTCTGTTGACCGAATATAATTTAAAACCAATTGGCTCAGGTCCATATCAATTTGCGGGTATGCAAAAGGATTCATCTGGATATGTTGTTTCTTATGAGTTAAAATCTTTCGATGAATATTTTAGCGGTAAGCCATATATATCTGACTTCTCATTTATTTTTTATGATAATGAAGATGTATTAATAGATGCGTATAGGAAAAAGGAGATAAATAGTATTAATGGTATTTCTCCAAATAAAATGATTGAAGGTGAATGGGGAAAAAATACTAATATTTATGAATTAAATCTCTCAAGGTATTTTGCAGTTTTTCTTAATAAGAACAAAAGCGTTCCTCTTGCTAATGCGAATGTGAGGAAGGCGCTGGCGATAGGTGTTGATAATAAAGAGATTGTTAGAGATGTTCTTTATGGAAAAGCTAGTTGTCTAAATAATCCGTTTCTAGATGATGCGAAGGATTGCGAGAGTCCTGAATATAATTCATTATTCAATTTAGAAGAAGCTAAAAGAATTTTAGATGAAGAAGGGTGGAAAGTGGGAGATGATGGCATTAGAATTAAAGACGATGTGCGTCTTGAGTTTAACTTACTAACCATAGACTGGACGGAGCTTTCACGGACATCTGAGATACTGAAAGAACAATGGGGTAACTTGGGCGTATCGGTGAATGTTAATACGCTCGGAAGTTCAGATTTGAATCAGAACTATATTAGACCAAGAGAGTATGATGCTATCTTGTATGGACAAGCTACGTCATTTGATTCAGATCCATATTTCCTTTGGCACTCTAGTCAGAAGAAGGACCCAGGTATCAATTTGTCAGTTTTTGAAAATGAAGAATCAGATAAGATTTTACTAGAATCAAGGGAAGAACTTAATGGAGGAAAGAGAAGAGAGAGTTATAATAGATTTAAAGAGATCTTGTCTCAAGAAAATCCGGCAGTATTTCTATATACGCCTAAGTATTTATATGTTATAAATAAGAATATTAAAGGAGTCGAATTGAATAATCTAAATGAGATTCAACATCGATTCGCTAATGCTTCAGGTTGGTATACGAAAACAAAGAGGGTTTTAAAAAATAAATAAAAACAGGCAGTATATTTGAGTAATTTTATTCAGATAGAGTCTTAAAATAAAAATGAATATAGATAAATCTAATGTTAGAGGTGTTATTCTGAGTGAGTTTATTCAATTTGAGAAAGGTTTTGAGTTCACAGGAGATACTAACTCGGGGAGTAAATTTAAGACTATTACTATTTCTGGAATGGGTGGTTCAGCGCTACCTGCAGATGCTCTTGATGTATTCATTAGAGATTTAATTAAAAGGAAAAAAGCAAAGAGTGATTTAATGGTTTATCTAAATCGTTTCTATAAGCTTCCGAACGAAGCTTACGATGAATCTTTGAATGTTATTTGCTCTTTTTCTGGAAATACAGAAGAATCAATTTCTGCTTTAAATGAGGCTATTGAGAACAAGCTACCAACCGTTGGTGTTTCTGCTGGCGGTAAGCTTGAGGAGATTTGTTTGAAGAACAAGATAGCTCATATCAAGATTAAAAATTTAGAGGAGAATTTTCAGCCGAGAATGGCTACTGGATATTTTTTTGCGATTATTTTGAAATTATTAATCAATGAGGGAATGATTGATGATATTACAAAAGAGATTGTGGATGAATCTGTAGAATTCGAAGCTGAGATTGCAGAGATGGAAGAGACAGGGGAAAGGATAGCTAAGAGAATAGTAGGGAAAACCCCAGTGATTTATAGCACTGATAAGTTTCGCTCTTTAGCTATGATATGGAAAATAAAGATTAATGAAAATGCTAAAACGCCAGCTTTTTGGAATTATTTTCCTGAACTTAACCATAATGAAATGGTTGGGTTTACTAATCCTCAGTCAAAGTTTTTCTTTGTCATGATTAGAGATTTAGATGATAATCCTCAAAACATTAAGAGATTTGAGGTTATGGCTAATCTTATGAATGAGAAGGGTATGGAAGTCGAAATCGTTGATTTAAAAGATGGAAGTGTTTTTGCGAAATTATTCGAAGCACTTTATCTTGGAGATTGGGTTTCATATTATTTAGCGTTAGAATACAAGCAAGATCCAAATCCAGTTGATATGGTGGAGGATTTTAAGAGTATGATTGGTTAAAAAATAGAATAAAATTTAGTTTTTACCTAATACAAATGCAAGGCAATTTGCTTAAGTAATAATCTGTTAGCAGATTTGTTATTGTTTTGGTGTTTGGTGGAAAATAAATCTTTTAAAAATAAGTAATAATTAAAAAGTATAACTATAAATTAAATATATAGTTAGTCTTTAGAAAAAAGTTAGATGTTTAAGAAGAATGATAATAAAGCTTCTACGGATAGTAGGAGTGGTAAAAAAATGGAAAAAAGAAATGAAAGAGGTGGTAAGCCTAATCAAGGTTTTGCTGCTAAAAAAAGAAATTACAAGGCTAAGCAAACAAGCTTTGGAAAATTTGAGAATAAGTTGAAAATTATCCCATTGGGAGGACAAGAGGAGGTTGGTAGAAATATGACAATCTTTGAGTATGGAGAAGATATTGTGCTTTTGGATATGGGAATGCAGTTTCCAGAGGAGGATATGCCAGGTGTGGATTATATTATCCCAGACATATCCTATCTGAAAGGAAAGGAAAAGAACGTTAGAGGTGTTATTTTGAGTCATGGTCATCTAGATCATATCGGTGCAGCACCAATTTTGCTGAAAGAATTGGGGTACCCACCAGTTATTGGTCGTGATTTGACAATAGCGTTAGTAAAGAAAAAGATGGAGGACTATGAGAAGAGGTCTACCAAATTCTTGAAAACAGTTTTTGTAAAATCACTGGATCAAAAGATGAGAATGGGTAATTTTGAAATTGGATTTTTTGATGTAGAACATTCAGTTATGGATGCTGTGGGTGTTACGCTTACTACTCCAGAAGGAACAGTTATTCATCCGGGTGATTGGACTTTAGAGCGAGATGCGAGTGGAAAAAGCATTGTGTCTTATGAGGCATTGTCCAAGTTACCTCGCCCAATAACATTGATGTTGGAAAGTCTAGGTGCAACTGATCATGGTGAACCTAAATCAGAGTCTGAGATGTATAGGAATATCCAGAAGCTAATTGATCAAGCACAAGGAAAGGTTATTATTGGAACATTCTCATCGCAGATTAGGCGTATTGGTCAAATAATGGAGTATGCTGGAAAAGTTGGAAAAAAGGTTGCATTGGATGGTTATAGTATGAAGATGAATATGGAAATAGCAAGAGAATTAGGATATGTCAAAATAGATAAGAGTATTTTGATTGACATAAAAGATGCCAATAAATACCCAGATAAAAATATCGTTGTTATTTGTACTGGTGCTCAAGGTGAGGGTAATGCTGTGTTATCTAGGATCGTGAATAATGATCATAAATACATTACTATTAATAAAAAAGATACTGTTATATTTTCATCTTCAGTTGTTCCTGGTAATGAGAGAACAGTTCAAAGATTGAAGGACAATATCTATAGAAGGAGTGATTATGTATATCACACTGATATAATGGACGTTCATGTTAGTGGGCATTGTAGTGCATCAGACATTCAGGAAGTTATCAAGCAAGTGAAGCCTGATTTCTATATTCCAGTATATGCAAATCATTTCTTTTTGAAGGAAGCTGCTAAGTTAGCTGTAGAAACTGGATTTAAGAATGACAATATATTTATATTAGATAATGGTTCTGTCTTGGAAATTGACAAGAAGAAGGCAAAAATATTACCAAAGAAAGTGAAAACAGACTATGTCTTCATTGATGGTTTAGGTGTTGGTGACGTTGGTCAGGTTGTTTTGCGCGACAGACAAGTGTTAGCAGAGGATGGAATGTTTATGATTACTGTTATCATTGATAGTAAAACAAAAAAGATTGTAGGGAATATACAAATTACTTCAAGAGGGTTTATTTTCGTGAAAGAGAATTTTGATTTAGTAAATGCTACTAAGCTTGTTGTGAAGAAGGTTATACAAAAGAAGACTTCTCCAGATACAAGTATTAATTGGAATTTTGTGAAGAATAGTATCAGAGAAGAGGTTGGAAAATTCTTATACAAAAAAACTGAAAGAAGGCCAATGGTATTGCCTAATGTTATTGAAGTTTAATATTGGTAATAATATCTTTTAGTAAAAAACACCCCGATTTGTCGGGGTGTTTTTTATGTATACTTAGCAGTGAAAATAAAAGGATAGATTTAAGATTGGCATTAATAGTCCTTTTTTATTTTAATATTTGTTGTTTGGCTATATTTGTTGTAAAATATAGATACAAGTATTTTATTATTAAGCTTTTGGTTAAAAATATGGAATATCAATCTGGTAGTCAAGTAGCATCTAAATTTGTTGATCCAATGGAAATCCTAGGTCATGTTGAGTTAACGAAGGGTCAGGTGGTAGCTGATTTTGGTTGTGGTCCAGGTTTTTTTACGATTCCAGTGGCTGAATTGGTTGGTGGTGAAGGACATGTTTACGCTCTGGACGTACTAGAAGAGGTTTTGACCAGTGTGAACAGTCAAGCCAAGACTAAGGGTATCTATAATATCACAACAAAGCGAGCTAATATTGAAAAAGATGGTGGTTCTGGGTTGGATAGCGGAATGGCTGACGTAGTTATTGTAAAAAATGTTTTATTTCAAAATAATGATAAGGAGATTATTCTAAGGGAGGCCTTCAGGGTACTTAAAGATGATGGAAAGGTTTTGATTATGGAGTGGAATAAGAGTAACTTGATGTTTGGTCCGGAGGCTGAGTTAAGAGTTGATATTGAAGACGTGAAGAGTATGTTAGAAAAAATCGGATTTGTCGTAGATGAAAGCTTTGATGCCGGAGATTTTCACTATGTTGTTGTAGCAAGTAAATAATTAAATTTTTTTAAAGACAATGAAATTTAGCACTAAAATAAAAAAAATATCCCTACTCAGTCTTGTTTTTTTGATGACTTTTAATTTTTCTGGGTGTATATTTAAGGATACTACACCAACTGTTAAGGTGGATTTGGAGGTTTGGGGTGTTTTTGATGAAACAGTTGACTATTCCGATATATTTAGAGCTTATAGGGAAACAAATCCTTTTGTAGGTGATATACGATACAGGAAGTTTTCTACCGCTGAATATAAAAAAGAATTAATCGATGCATTGGCTGCCGGTAGTGGTCCGGATGTATTTATGATTAATAATTCTTGGATAGCTGAGTTTGAAAATAAGGTATCAGTTGCGCCAGATAGTGTTCTAGCTGAGAAACAGTTTAGAGAGAATTTTGTTGATGCAGTCGCAATCGATTTCTTGAGCGCCGAACGTAAAGTTTTGGCAACTCCCCTTAGTGCAGATTCACTAGCTCTGTATTATAACAAAGATATATTTAATGCAAATGGAATAACCTCCCCTCCTAAGGATTGGGATGAGTTTATTGATGTGGCAAGAAAAACTACTAGGATAAATGAGTTTGGTGATATTGTTCAATCAGGAGCAGCTATGGGTTCTGTAAATAATATCAATCGCTCAACCGATATTATCAACTTGCTACTTTTTCAAAATGGAGTAGATATGCCTACTAGAGAAAATCAGATGATTAATCTAACAAGAACAGCGCAGTCTGATGGATCTGCTGTATCTAGTGGATCTAACGCTATAGATTTTTACACAAGATTTGCTAATCCAAGTACCCCGACCTATTCATGGAGTATTGATGAGTCTACGCATTATTCACTGGATGAGTTCTATGAAGGAGATTTAGCTATGATGATTAATTTTTCATGGCACTATGAAACAATTAAGAGTAAGAATTCTAAGCTCAATTTTGCTATTGCGCCAGTTCCTCAGTTGAATGTGAATAATCCCGTCAATATTGCTAATTACTGGGGTTTTGCGGTAAGTAAGAATAAAATAATCAAAAATAAACTTGTTAGTAATGAAACTAGGGTACATGAGGCTTGGCAGTTTTTAAAATTCTTAACTACTAGAAACAACGGAAGCTTTAATATCATAAGTCCTGTTACTGGTGCAGTGAAGCCGTTTAAGGTTGAAATTGACCCAGCCAAAGCTTATCTTGAAAACACAAACAAGCCTGCAGCAAGGAGAGATTTAATTGAGGAGCAAAAAAGTGATCCATTCTTGGGTTCATTTGCGGAGGGCAATTTAATAGCTAAGAGTTGGATAAGAATGAATCCTGAATTAATCGAAGGAGTTTGGGCTAGTGTGATAGGGGATATTAATAGGGGAAATATTAGTGTTGGACAGAGTGTTGATGTGCTTCGAAATAGAATAAATAGATTATTAAAGTAAAATATATGTCTTTTAGTTTAGGAAGAAAAGTAAGTTTCATTTTTTTATTCATGTTGCTGATATGTTCTAGCTATGTTGTTAGTGCGGGGGTGGATCGTAATGCTGGAATGGAAAAGATGGGGTATGAATTAAGGGACAATAGGTGGGTTCATAGTGAAACAGGTGTGATTATGAACGTAAAGTTTGTTAATCAAATGAGTGAATCTGAATTTAGGAAAAATGTTGTTACTCATTACGGGTGGGTTTCTGAGGGCGATAGCTATTATATTGATGGTGCCTCGGGTTATAATCGCACATACGATCAGTTACTTGGTGCATCTGATAAAGATTTTGACGGATATATGAGAACAGGGGAGTTAGTTGGTGAGCATGGTTGGACATATGAAGATGAGAGATTTTCAAATGGTTACGATACTATGGCTTTGAGCGATAATGATATAGCTAATTTATCAGACGATGAATATAATGGGTTTACGAGATCTGATAAATTAATTCATGCTGGTTATGATCATGATGATTCCAATGTTAACTGGGAACATGAAAATGGTGATAGAGGGATGGATGAATATAACGAATTTACAACCGAACAGGCGGGTGGTTGGAACGAAGATACATTTGATGAGGTTTTGTTTTCTGGAGAAATGGTCAACTCGGATTATAATTATAATCCTGAAGCGGACTCATGGAAAAACGCCAACACTGGTAAGGAATATACCACAGACGATGCTAAAAGTAGATTTAAAGATCCTTTTGGAACATATGCACCAACAGATATGGCAAGTGGTTCTGGAGGATTAGTTCCTTGCGGTAACGAAGGGACTCCCTGTACATTATGTCACTTATTTGTTGGTATAAATAACATATTGGCTTGGGGGAGAAATATTTTGGTATCAGTCGCGTTCCTGGTAATTGTTGTTGCTGGAATAATGTACATTACTTCTGCTGGAAATCAGCAGTCTATGGAAAGCGCTAAAGGAGTATTGAAAAGGGCATTGACTGGTTTTGCTGTAGTATTAGGTGCTTGGTTAATAGTAAATATTGCTATGAATTTGATTGCAACGAGAGAGGGACTAGGAGTGAATGCGACAAGTTGGAGTAAATTTGAATGTAAATTGTAGAAAGTAGGGAAATTTTTTAAACATATTTTTTAAAAGGATGGATTTATTTAATTTAATAAATATTGCACATGCGGGTGTTATTGAGGATGCTCCTAGTTTTGCTGAAGTTTTTCTAAATGTGCTTAATTTTTTGTTGCGAGTTTCTGGAATTCTTGGTATAATAGCATTAGTTGTTACGGGAGTCTTGTATTTTTTTGCTGCAGGAGATGAGAGAAAAACAGACGCGGCGAAAAAAATGACTGTGTATATTGTTGTAGGAATTGCTGTTGTGTTGGGGTCTATGATAATCGTACGTCAAATTATTAAATTTTTAGTATAACGGAAGAAAAAACAAAAAATAAAAACAAATAATGAAAGGAGGTGTTTATATGAAAACAAAAATTAAAAAAATTGCTTACGGATTAATTTCTTTAGTAATAGTTGCTCCAGTGATGGCGTCAGCTTATGATGCGCCGTCTGGTGTTGATTTACCAAAGGGAAGTATTTTTGGAATTATTGAGCAGATTATGCAGTGGCTACTGGGATTAGTCGGACTTTTTGGTGTTATTGGTTTTGCTATCGCGGGTATTTTGTATCTAACAGCTGCTGGTGATGAAACTAGAATCGATACAGCTAAGCGAGCGATGGTATGGTCTATTGTAGGTGTTGTCGTTGCGTTGTTAGGTGTTGTTATTATTCAAGCGGTTAATTCAATGCTCGGAGGAGAGGCTGCAGATTTTTAGACAAAGTAAAAAAAATATGAAAATAAAAAATAAATTTAAAGGTCTGTTTTTCGGTATTCTAGGAGCTATCCTGCTTTCTCCTAGTGTGTCTTTTGCACAATGGGGCACTGGAAAGAGCGCAGCTAGTGGCGCAGGATTGCCATCTGGAGGAGTATCAGAAATTGTGACGAATGTAATGAACTGGATATTGGGACTAGTAGGCGTGTTTGGTATAATTGGTTTTGCTATCGCAGGTATTTGGTATCTAACAGCAGCAGGTGATGATAGTAAGATGGAAAAGGGAAAGAATTCTATGATATGGTCTATTATTGGAGTAATTGTTGCTTTGATGGGATTCGTGATTATTCAAGCCGTTGATAATCTATTGAATGCTTCTGCTGGTTTCTAGTGATATGTGATCTAAATTATAAAAAAACAAACGATTTAGGTCGTTTGTTTTTTTATGGTATAATGTAAATATATTATTGGGTGGTATTAATTTTTTCAATAAAAATATGAATAAATTTTTTTTAAGAGCAGTATATTTGCCAGTTGCGATGTTGGCAGTTTTTATTTTTTTGGGAGGCACTAATTTTGCTGATGCTATTGTTTGCCCAACTGGATTAGAGGTTGATGAATATTCAGGCGTGTGTATACCATTTGAGACAGGGCTTCCAGATCCAGGTGGAGAGGATCCAGTGACAACAATTATTTTTAACTTCATGCAATGGATACTGGGAATTTTCGGAGTTTTAGCAGTAGTGTCTTTTGCATTGGCAGGGCTTCAATACTTTATGGCTGCTGGGGATGATACTTCTATGGAAAAAGCGAAAAAGCATATGATATGGTCAATTATAGGAGTAGTGGTAGGTCTAATCGGATTTGTGGTTATTCAGGCGATTGATAATCTTTTGAATGCTTCTGCTGGTTTTTAATTTTTAAAATGTAATAACAAAAAAATGAAAATAAAATTTTTTAGCAAAATAGTATTATCCGTATTTATTGCTGTTATGGCCACATTTGGTCTATCAAATGTTTCATTAGCTAAGGAATGTGGTGGTGATACGCAATTTTGTAATCCTCTAGAATATGAGACCGTTAATGAATTAGTGGGGTCAATACTGAGTACTCTGCAGGGAATTATTGTAGTTCTTTCTATTATATTCATTGTTATTGGGGCAATTTTGTATATCACCTCTGCTGGTAATGAGGGCAGAATGACTCTTGCAAAGGGGGCGATTGTTGCGTCAATGGTAGGACTTGCAATTGGAATTGCAGCTCCTTCTTTTTTGAAGGAAATTGCTGATATTTTAGGATGGGGACAGGATACTGATGCATTTGGTAAATCATTGAGTTTAGCACAGATATTATTGAACCTTTTGAATTTCCTTCTTGGTGTAGTGGGTATCTTGGGAATCATTATGCTTGTTTCTTCTGGAATAATGTACTTTTTCTCAGCTGGTGATGATAGTAGGATTGAGACAGCTAAAGGTATGACAAAGTGGGCAATTATTGGAATTGTTATTGCTTTAGCTTCTATGATAATCGTGAGACAAATAGCAGGATTTTTTAACTAGGCATTTATTGAAGTAAAAAAGGAGCGCAAATTAAAAACTCTGGCAATTGCCAGAGTTTTTAATCTATCTTTTATTTTTGTGCTTTTCTTTGTATTTTTGGATGTTGCAACACTGGTTTTATTATAGCAGGTTTTTTGAATAAGAAAAGTTTCCAGAAAGATATTTTTATATTTTTTTTGTCAGGTATGTATTCTGTAGTCGATAACCATTTTTTCGGTAGTAACTTCTGACACCTACTCCAGATATAATTGCTATTTTTTTTGCGCCAAATTCTTCTTTAGCGATTTTTTCAGCTTTTTTAAGTATCTTTTTACCAAGGCCAATATGTTGAGGAGAGCTTGCGTCTTTCTTATCTATTCTTGTAAGTTTTCCGTAGGTGTGCACTTCTCTAATGAGAACAGAATTTTTTAGTGCTGGAATAAAATGATCATCGTTATGATTTTTGGGTATGCGTAGTCTTAAAAGCGCGAAAAGTTTTTTTTTATCAGGGGATACAAATTGAAGAAATATTTCCGTACCATCTGATGCAGGGTAGTCAATTCTATCTAGGATAATTGATTCTTTCTTCTCGAATCCCCCTTTTACTTCACGGCAGCGAATACATTTGCACTGAGATTCTTTTTCGATGATTTGTCTTATATTGGAAACTTTTGGTCCAGCTTCAATTGATGGGACGGGTACATCTCGAACTAGTCTTTGAATTCTGGTGTATGGAGGAATGACTTTGTTTTTAATTTTAATAACCAATCTTTCAAATTGCTGGTCTGTTAATGCTTTATATTTCCCGTCTTTCCATATTTTGTATAGTTCGCTATTCTTCACAACAACAAGTGGGTATATCTTAAGCATATCAGGTTGAAAACGTGGGTCTGAAAAAAGTATCTCAAACATCTCAAAATCTCTCTCTGGAGTACTTCCAAGGAGTCCTGGCATCATGTGATAATTAATCTTAAAACCACTATCCTTAAGTAGTTTGGTGGCTTCTGTGATCTCCTTTACTCCGTGTCCACGATTATTTTTCTCTAAAACATCATCAAATATTGACTGAATTCCAAGCTCAACTCGTGTGCATCCTAGATTTCTGAAATTAACAATCTCTTTTTCGTCGATGTAGTCTGGGCGAGTTTCAAGTGTGAGTCCAATTATTCTATGCTTAATTAGCTCGTTTCTAGTTTGTTCTTTGGCTAGTTCTTTAGCTATAGTTAATTTCTTTTCTGAATCTCGAATAGTCTCGTTGTTTCTCGGATAATCATTACAGGCCCTGAAGCATTCTTTGATGAATTTTTTTTGATATGACTTTGGGAAATAGGAAAAAGTTCCACCCATAACAATGAGTTCAATTTTTTCAGTAGAATGTCCGTTGAGTTCTAGCGCTTTGATTCTGCTTTGAACTTGTCTGTATGGATTGAATTTGTTCATAATTGCACGCATCACAGCAGGTTCATTGGAAAGGTAGCTTTTTGGCATCCCTTTCTCTGTAGGGCAAAAAATACACTTTCCTGGACAGTCAGATGGCTTTGTGAGAACTGCAACAACAGCTACACCTGACTGAGTTCTAACAGCTCGAGAAAGCATTGCTTTTTCAGTGAGCTCGCTTCTTTTTATTATCTTTTTGGCTAGCATTTTATTGTACAAGTCTCTGAGGTCCGCATTAGTTGGCTGAGGAATTTTTTCCTGTGAGCAGAATTTTTTCTTGAAGTTCAAAAAATCAGCAGGATTATCTACTTTATTTTTCATTACTTCTATTATTAAATTTTGATGAATTGTCTGCATGTAATATAATTAAAAAATAGGTAGCATTTCTATTTAGAGCTTACTTGATTTTTTATTGAAATGGTATTAAAGTTTCTTTGTGTGAAATTATTGAATTATTATTTATTATGAAAAAACCTTTAGTTAAAAAAATATTATCTGAAACAGAAGTGGGCTATGATTTGATCTCGGAAAAATTCTCACAGACTCGAAATAGATTTTGGGGTGAATTAGAGTCTATTAAGGATTATGTCAAAGACGGAGATAATGTATTGGATTACGGTTGTGGAAATGGGAGACTCTTGGAGCTTTTTCTGGATAAGGAAATTGAATATATCGGAGCGGATATTTCGGGAAATTTAATTGAGTTTGCTAGGAGGAAATATGAAAACAGAGAGTTTGTGAAACTAGACCCTAGTCAAGAAATTCTACCATTTTCTGACGAATATTTCAATAGCGTCTATTCTATAGCAGTGTTCCATCATATCCCTAGTGGTGAATTTAGATTAAAGTTGGCAAGGGAGTTGTTTAGGTCTGTGAAGTCGGGAGGACGAATTGTTGTGACAGCATGGAATTTGTGGCAACCAAGGTATAAAAAAGAGATATATAAAAATTGGTTTAGGAAAATGATTGGAAAAAGTGATTTGGATTGGAATGATTGTTATATTAGTTTTACTGATAATGAAGGAAAGAAGTTTAATCGTTTCCATCATGCATTTACTGTTGGAGACTTGAGAAATCTTTTTTCAAAAGCTGGATTTAAGATTGAGAAATGTGAAGTGGTTGATGGGCGGAATGTTGTCTTGATTGGAAAGAAATAATAATCAGGAGAATTACTAATCAATAAAAATAAAATTATGGATAATAAAGAAGGATGTATTTTTTGTGGGATTATAAATGGGAAGATTGAGACTCCTGGAATTTTTTGGGAGGATGAAAAATTTATGGCTTTTCTGTCTACTTTTCCAAGCGTGAATGGGTTCACTGTTGTGATTCCGAAAAAACATTATGATAGTGATGTTTTGGCAATGACTGAGGATGACTTGAGTGAATTTGTTTTGGCTGCGAAAAAAGTTTCTAATATTCTATTGAGTCATTTTGATGATGTTGGAAGAGTAGGACTAGTGATGGAGGGAACAGGAATTGATCATGCTCACATTAAGCTTATTCCGATGCATGGGACTGAATATATGAAGAGAGGAGAATGGAGGCCTGTTGCGAGTAATAAGGATGACTTCTATGAGAAATATGAGGGTTACATTTCATCTAATGACGGGCCTAAGGCTGATGAAGAAGAATTGAGAAGAGTGGCAGAAAATTTGAAAAAATAAATTATTGTAAAAAAGCTATCTCAAGTAGAGATAGCTTTTTTGTGGTATAATGCCTATGTAATAGTTGAATAAAATCATTTCTAATAATATGTTTGAATTCTTTAAACAACCACCAGTTGAAAAAAAGCAGGAAGATTCTGTGGATAGTGAAAAAGTAGAGGAGATTAAGAAGGAATCTCTGGATCTCGAGGCTGAAAGTATGCGAGCTGAGCGTGCTAAGGAAGTTGAGGATGAAAAGGTTTTTGGTGAGTCTATGGAAAAAATTTCTCAGATTGAGAAGGATATAGATAGATTAGAGGGACTTCTTGGTGTTGGAGATGGTGAGATTATGGAGATATATGAGAGCATTGATATTGAGGAGGCAAGAATGAATATTATAAGTGAACTGGAAGGTCTTCCCGATGAGGAGATTGAAAAATTAGGTATGGATATTGAGAATATTAAGATTGATCCTGGTGTGCTGAGTGAGGTAGTAAAAGAATTAGGTGGAAAGATTTTAAATTTATTTCAAGGTCAAAAAAGAATAGTTGTGGCGGCATCATTATTGATGATTGTGGGTCCTGCAATTACGGGTGGTGTTAGTAGTGCAGAAGCCGGGAATAAAGCGGAAGATGCATTGAGAGACGCATTGTCTTCTTCTATGTCGCAGATGGGGCAGTCAAAATATGCAATGCCTTCGGAGAGTGAGATGGCGCAAAAAGGTGCTGAAGGTGGTGTAGGAATGTCATTGGAGAATGTAAATAAGATGATCGCAATGTCACTTAATAGTAGTTTAGATGCCAATATAGCATTATCTAAGTATGGAAGTAAACTATCTCCAAATGTCGTTAATTATATTAAAACTTATGGCTTAGGTAAGAGTATTGGAGGTGTATTAATAAATTCTCAGCAAGGTGGTGTTTTGCCATCTGAAGCAATAAATGCAATGAGAACAATAGATCAGGAAATTGAAAAAGATCGAAAAAATATGAATTTTTAGGGAATAGGACAAGCTGTTTTTAGTATTGAAAATTGCCTTAGTGTGTTAAGGTAATTTTTTATTTACAACTGTTATTGACAGAATTAATTTTAGGGAGTATTATACTTGTTAGTTACTGATAAATGAATACGGAGCATGGTGTCAACGGCTAGCACGTTCGCCTTGGGCGAATAGACAGGGTTCGAATCCCTGATAAGATTATGTTTTTTGTTTATATTTAAAAAACGAAAAAGACAAAACTTATGTTGGTCAAACAAATAACATTGAGCGACGATTATTTCAGCACAATAACGGAATATCGAAATATACAAAAGGAAAGGGTCCGTGGAGATTGGTATATGGAAAGGAATTTAGTACCAGAGCTAAAGCAATGCAATTTGAAAAAGAATTAAAAACCGGGAAAGGTAGAAGATGGATAGCGGTTAATATAAAATAATAACGGAGCATGGTGTCAACGGCTAGCACGCATGTTTTGGGTACATGTAGACAGGGTTCGAATCCCTGTGCTCCGACAAGATAAACAAAAGCATCTTTTTACTAAGGTGTTTTTTGTTTTTTTAAAATCAGGGATTCGAAGGACGTGAGTAGGATGCGAGCAAGTGCGAGTATTCTGTGTGTAGCGCCCAGGCTCTGAGTCGGAGCGAAGAGGAATCCCTGTGTTCCGACAAGATAAACAAAAGCGCTTTCTTTACTGGAAGTGTTTTTTGTTTTGAGAAAATAACTAGGGATTCGAAGGGAATTCTAAAAAAGCAAACGACTTGACAGAGTTGGTTATGTATAGTACGTTTTAGATGGTTCATTTGCTTTAAACTCAATAAGGAGAATCAGAAATGGTTGATCGTAGGAAAGTCGGATTTCAAGTGTTTGTCGTGGCTATGACTAGTGTGTTTTTGTTTGATGTATTTCGTGAATTTGGCCCATGGGTAGCGGCCAATTTGGTGGTAGTTATGGGGTTGTGTGTTATGCTCAATACGTTGATAATGATTAGTGCAAGAAAGAGTATTAGTATGAATAAGGTATTTTTGTACGGATCTTTTCTGAGCGTTATTGTATCAACTAGCTGTTTGATAGGAGTGATTCCCGAGCTACATCTTATTCTCATGGCGTTTGTGGTGCATTCAGTGAGTGTGGCGCTTAATTGCGTTTTTGTTGATTTTAGGGGGAGTTTATTCAATCATCAAATAGCGTAATTTTAAAAGCCAATAAAAATTAAAACGGATTTCTGAATAGAAGTCCGTTTTTTTATTGACTAATCCTGTGTTTTGTGTATAATGAGTAGTCAATGTAGTTGTTTTAAAAAAGGGATATATAACTAATAAAAACAAGGAGATAAGCTATGAAGAAAAAGAATTGGTTGATTTGGAATGCGGCAAATATCATAACTCTAACAAGAGTTGCTGTTCCATTTATCCTGCTTTTCCCCGGAGTATTTTTCTGGATGGGGGATTGGCCGATTGAACAGAGATTTTTGTGGGCACTATTGTTGTTGCCAACGGATATTGTCGATGGATTAGTGGCAAGATGGATTGGAAACACGGATGGAATTGGAAAATATCTTGATCCTCTTATGGACAAGATAGTTACATTTTCATTCATAATTTTTTTCTACGTGAATGGATTGGTTAATCCAATCCTATTAGGATTGATTTTGACAATTGAAATACTTACTGTACTTACTCTTTTCTTTCTTCGAATGAAAGTGAATGAGTTTGGTAAGCTTAAGATGGTTTTGTATTTCATTGGCGTGATGGCGGTTTATTTTAATTTAACTTACGGTATAAGCGAAATGATTGCCTCACTTATTCTTATGAGCGCTACTGCAACTGCTGCAATAGCACTGATGTGTTATATTGTGGGGGATATTAGGCTTGTTGATCGAGAAGATTCCGCAGCAGCTTAACGGACTTTGATGGGGAATAAAAAAAGACGTATGTTTGAAACATTCATACGTCTTTTTATTTTGCCTAATTATTTTATTTTCTCAATATCCATTTCTTCTAGAGCTGATTCAATCATTTTTTCAATATCTAAATTTTCTTCAGCCTTTTTGACATCTTCAAGTTTTGATTTTGTCTCAGGGTGTTTTGGAATGAATCTCGTGCAGCAATCTTCATGGGGAAGAATTGATGTTTCAAATGTTCCAATCTTTTGAGCAATCTCAATGATTTCATCTTTATTGAATCCGATGAGCGGTCGCAGTACTGGGATAGTAACAGACTCCTCTGTTGCTTTAATATTTTCTAATGTTTGTGATGCAACTTGTCCAACTGATTCTCCTGAATATAATGCAAGATATTTGTTGTCTTCAGCTAATCTTTCAGCAATTCTCAGCATCATTCTTCGGTAAAGTACTACACGAAGTTTTTCTGGAGTATTCATGACAATTTCTTGTTGAATTTTTGCAAAGGGAACCATGAATATTTTTGCATTTGCTTGGAATTGAAGTAGTAATGCAGCAAGTTCCCTAACTTTCTCATTTGAAGCAGGGCTAGTGTAGGGAACAGAATGGAAGTGAACAAAGTCCATCTTAACCCCCCTCTTAACTCCATAGTACGCAGCCACAGGGGAATCAATTCCACCTGAAAGCATTGTAAGTGCTTTTCCGCTAGAGCCAACTGGAAGCCCTCCAAGTCCTTTTATTTTCTGAGTATAGATCAATGCCCAATCGTTAGCAATTTCAATGAAGCATTCCAAGTCAGCCCCTTTCATTTTTGCGGGTTTATTTGCCTTCTCGAATACATAGGCCCCAACTTCTCGATTAATCTCCTCGCTAGTCATTGGAAATTCTTTATTTGATCGTTTAGTTGTAATCCGGAAAGTTTCAAAGGTTTCTTTTTCCATCATTTCCCAGCAATCTTTTTTAAGTATTTCCAAATCCTGACTAGATTCTTTTGCAAATGAAAAATTAGCAATACCTGGTGTGCAGGATAATATTTTTTCAGCCACAATCAAAGACTCTTTATTGTCTGAAGTTTTGATTAGAATTCTTCCTGAGATTTTTTTGACCCACTCCAGATTATCAGGAGATTCTTTTTGAAATCTATTCTTTATATTCTGAACTAAGACCTTTTCAAAATAGCCTCTATTCTTACCCTTAATAGCTATTTCATTGTAATGGCAAATTATTATCATAAAATTTAATTATATATTTAGAACCTTGCTTATCTAAACTAGTATTACTTAAAAATAGGGAATTGGCAAGGGTTTAATTTGCAAAATTTTCAAAACAGTATATAATCTAAATAAGAATGATTATCAATAAGAAAATTTATGAAATCAAGAAACACTAATCAAAAAAGAATAATTTTGGAATATCTAAGGAGCGTGAAAACTCATCCAACAGCGGAGGAGATTTTTGAAGGTGTTTGCGAAAATCTTCCAAGTATTGGGCTTGCGACAGTGTATCGTAATTTGGAAAGTTTTTGTGAACAAGGCTTGGTGCTTGAAATCGATGGGGATGTAAGGAGATTTGATGGGGATGTTAGTGATCATCAGCATTTTATTTGCGACAAATGCGGGAAGGCTTTTGATCTTTTCGAGTCTGAGTTCAGGATGAAAAATGTTTCTGATCATTGCAAGGACATTGGAAGTGTGAGAGATTATCGAGTTTATTTCTATGGAGTGTGTGAGAAATGCTCGAAGGAATAGGTAGGAAGAAGAAATTTGTATATTTGTAATTAAATTGTAGTTTATAATATCATGAAAAAGACATTAGAAAATTTAACAAAAGCGTTTATTGGAGAATCTCAAGCGAGGAATAGGTATACTATCTATGCAGAGATTGCAAAAGAGGAAGGGTATGAGCAAATTTCGGCAGTATTTTTGGAGACTGCTGATCAAGAAAGGGAGCATGCAAGATGGTTATTTAAGATGATTAGCGACGTTAAAAAAGAGTTGGGTGGAGAGGAGTTTGATGAGGTTGTGGTGGAAGCTAGTGCTCCTACTGCGATGGGGACAACAATGGAAAATCTTGAAGCAGCAGCTACTGGTGAGAATTATGAGTCTGAACAAATGTATCCAGAATTTGCAGCTATTGCTGATGAAGAAGGCTTAGGGAAAGTCGCAGCTCGATTAAAGGCGATTGCAAAAGCTGAAGCTCATCATGAAGAGCGCTATAGAAAGATAATGAAATCAATAGATAGTGATCAGATTTTTGAGAAGAGCAATCCAGTAGATTGGGTTTGCAGAAAGTGTGGTTACTTGTATGAAGGGGAGCGAGCTCCTGGGAAATGTCCAGCTTGTGATGAAGTGAAGGCATATTATCAAGTTAAATGTGAAGAATATTAAAATTAGGTTAAGTAAGAAAACTCCTTGTTTTTGTGTGCGGGGAGTTTTTTTATTTACAAAATCATTGAAACAGTATATGCTTATTCCAAGTTCTTTTGATGTAGTGATAGGAGAGGCTATTTGTAAAAAACAGTTGGAGGGAGAAGGATGAAGAGAATAATTGCTTATGTTATTTTGTTGGTTTTAACTTTGGCGGGATTTGCTTTTGGATATGCTACAAATCCTTCAGAGCAACAAATTTCAAAGACGCAGGATGTGGTTTGCGATGAGAATGGGAATTGTATTGTTCAGGAAGTCACTATGGGCGAAATTGTGAAAACTAGAAATATTGGAGAAATTAAAAATCCTAATAAGATTCAAGTAAGTGATGCGGAAATATTATTCTTATTTAATAATCCAGATAAGGAAGTATTACCCAGAGAAATTGACTCCAATATACATACTGAATGGAAGTATTTTCTGATTCCATATGTAGCTGAGGAAGTGTTTATTGAGGTAGTTTCGCTTAATGAAGGTATCTTATCTTCTGTTAGGGAAGGTCAAGAGATATCATATATTGTAGATGAGTCTGCATTATCGGTAATAGTGTTCGGCTTTCTTTTGGTAGGGAGTATGTCATTTTTTATTTTTTCAAGCGAAAAACTGAAAAATTATCACGCGATAGGATTTGTAGCTATTTGCTTTGGTGGTATTTATTTTTCAGAGTTGTTGCCAGATTATCCAGGTGCAATAGTTATTCAGTTCTTTACGTTAATAGCTTACTTTGCATTTTTAGTAATGAGAAATGGCTACAATACTATTGAGCTCTTAAGGCGATTTCGTTGGCTTGCTAATGTGCCTATTTCACTAGTCTCTTTTGGGTTAATGGGGAATATTTATATTTCTGGTGTTTATCAGGGTTCAATGGATGATTTTTATAGAGTCATGTTAATAGTTGTAAGTATTGCAATTGGACTAGGCTACCTGATGAAAAATGTAATGTTTCTTCCCTCAAAAAGTAAATAGCGGATATATTGATTAAAATACACCCGAGTAGGTACACGTATCTGCTTGGTTTTTTTATTTCATAAAAAATTCATTTTAATCTGTTATAATGAAAGTAGATATAGGGAGGAAAAATTGAGGTGGTGAATTGAATTTAAAATAATGTATTAATTACTAAATATAAAATTATGTCGAATGTAAAAAATCTAAATGAAATTTACAAATGTAATGTTTGTGGAAATATTGTCGAGGTGGTGCATGTTGGTGGTGGAGAATTGGTGTGTTGTGAAAAACCAATGATTCTCCAAAGTGAAAATACGGTGGATGCTGCGACTGAGAAACATGTGCCAGTAATTGAAAAAATTGAAGGTGGTGTGAGGGTGATGGTTGGTGAGGTGAATCATCCAATGGAGGCGGATCATTATATCGAATGGATTGAGGTTATTGGAGGTGGAAAAATATTAAGGAAATATTTGAAACCCGGAGATACTCCAAATGCAGAATTTATGGTTGAAGGTGATGTTATTGCAAGGGCATATTGTAATCTTCACGGACTTTGGAGCGAATAATTCATTGATTTGTAGTTTGTAAGTCAATTGGTATGATGATGGACTTTAAAACCCCTTCCAATCTTTTTTGATTGAGAGGGGTTTAACTATCTTTTCTTAGTGGATGGCCTTAAGAACCTTTTTAGTCTTATAGGTATTGAGTAGGTCATTGTTTCATTTTTTGTGTGTTTGGATTTAATAACTATTGAGTCGCAATTAAAGCATCCAAAAAAATGGTCATTTTCGCGTCGAATATGTTTTCTTAAGAACTTCATCTGCTCTCCGCAATAGCGACAAAAAACAATATCCTTTTCTAAGTTACCTGGAATTTTAATGAGTTTGTTTTTAGGAATACAGGAAATGATTACGCTTGTTTGTTCTAAGTTAAATATAACTAAGAACATACCGTAGCAGTTGTGACATACATGAAATTTTTGAAACGGAAAGATTTCATAATTCTCCGAGTTTAATTGCTCGCCGCATTTATAGCAGTAGTAAGGTAAATTTATGTTTGGAATAAACATAATAAGCTCCTTTTGATATACTTTTAAGGTGCAACATTTGATAATTCATTGTAGAATGGTTTTTTAAAAAAGTAAATGAATGTTAAAAACCATTGCAAAGGAGGCGGTTTAGTGATATTATATCTCTATTATGAAATTTAAATTGAATTCAAAATTTAAACCTGCCGGAGATCAGCCTCAAGCAATCAAGGAGCTGGTTTCAGGAATTAAGTCTGGTGAAAAAAAACAGACGCTTTTGGGTGTGACTGGATCTGGAAAAACCTTCACAATTGCCAATGTGATTGAGAAAGTTCAAAAACCAACTTTGGTAATTGCACCTAACAAGACTCTAGCAGCTCAACTTGTGACTGAGTTTAAAACTTTTTTTCCTGAAAATGCAGTAGAATATTTTGTCTCATATTATGATTACTATCAGCCAGAAGCTTATGTTTCTTCAACTGATACATATATCGAAAAAGAAGTTCAGATTAATGCGGAAATTGATAGATTGCGACATAGTGCAACAGCTTCAATTCTTTCTCGAAAAGATGTGATTATTGTTGCGAGTGTTTCGTGTATTTATGGATTAGGGAGTCCGGAGAGGTACAAAGAAATCGCGAGACTTTTTCAGAAAGGCGAAGAGATTGCTCGTGAGGAAGTTATGGAGAAATTGATTGATATGTATTACCTTCGAAGTGAGGTCTTGGAGAGGGGTCGTTTTCGAGTTGTGGGGGATGTGATTGAGATTGCTCCTCCGGGAGATGATGTGGTCATTCGGATTGAGCTTGAAGACGATAAGATTGTAAGTATTTTGTATCAAGACTTTTTGACTAGAGATGTTTTGGAATCTCTAGAGCAGATTATTGTTTTTCCAGCGAAGCATTTCGTGATGCCAGAAGAAGATGTGAATGGAATCTTGGCAAAAATTCAAAAAGAAATGCTGGGAAGAGCGGTGGAATTTGAGAAGCGCGGAGATATTTTAGAGGCGGAAAGAATCAGAAAGAGAACAAAATATGACATTGAAATGATGAGAGAGATTGGGTATTGTAATGGAATTGAAAATTATTCTAGATACCTGACAGGAAGAAATGCAGGCGAATCACCATATACGCTGATTGATTATTTTGGTGATGACTTCTTGATAGTGGTGGATGAATCACATGTGGCTATTCCTCAAATTGGTGGAATGTATGCAGGTGACAGATCAAGAAAGAATAATTTGATTGAGAACGGTTTTCGACTTCCGAGTGCGTTGGACAATCGACCACTTAAGTTTGATGAATTTGAAAAGAGAATTGATCAGATGATTATGGTAAGTGCTACTCCGGGTAAATATGAAAAAGAACACGTTGAGAAAAATGTTGAGCAGATTATCCGCCCAACAGGATTGATTGATCCGGAGCTTGATGTTCGAAGTGCAAAGACTCAGGTGAGAGATGTTTTGGTAGAGATTGAAAAAGTTGTTGCGAATAAGGAGCGAGTTTTGATTACAACACTCACAAAAAAGCAAGCAGAAAATCTTTCTGAGTTCTTGAAGGAGAATAAGGTTAAGTGTAAGTATGTTCATAGTGATGTGGATACCTTGGATAGGATCAAGATTCTTGAAGGGCTTCGAAGAGGTGAGTTTGATGTACTTGTTGGAGTAAATCTTTTGCGAGAAGGTCTAGACTTACCAGAGGTCTCTTTGGTGGCTATTTTTGACGCGGACAAAGAAGGATTTCTTCGAAACGAAACTTCATTAATTCAGACTATTGGTCGTGCTGCTAGAAATGTCAGTGGACGAGTAATTCTATATGCCGACAGAATTACTGGATCAATGAAGCGAGCGATTATGGAAACTGAAAGAAGGAGAGAGGTTCAGAAGGCGTATAATAAAAAGCATGGAATCACTCCACAGACGATTAAGAAAAAAATTGAATCAATTGTGGATCATGAGCTTAAGCCAGAAGTGACAGCGGATTTCGTGAAGCTTGAGAGTATGGAGGATATTGTTGGCTACATTAAGCAAAAAGAAAAAGAAATGAAAGAAGCTGCTAAAAATCTCGACTTCGAAAAAGCCGCAATCATGCGAGACGAGATTTATGAACTCCGAAAGATTCAGATGGGGTAATGTTTAGAATAATCTAATACTATGAAATATAAAACACAACACATTGAAATATATTCTGAGAACAATGAGTTTCAGCACGCCGAAGTGTTGAAAAGAAATAGGGTGAAAAGGTCAAAAAATAGAAAGTTTTTTGTTGAAGGTGTGAAGTCAATAAACTTACTAATAAAAAACCAATGGAAAGTGGATTCTTTTCTGTTTGCAAAGGAAAGTGCTTTGTCTGATTGGGCTAAGAATGTTTTGGATAACTCAAGTGCTAATAAGCACATTGAGATGCCAGGTGAGTTGTTGGATGAGTTGAGTGATAGGGAGGATGGGTCTGAGCTACTCGCATTGGTTAAGATGAAAGAAGATGATTTGAGTAGAGTGGAATTGAGGAAAGATTTGTTTGTAGTAGTGATTGATAGAGCGTCGAGTCCAGGAAATCTGGGAACAATAATTAGATCTTGTGAAAGCTTTGGAGTTGACGCGATTATTATGACTGGTCACGCAGTTGATTTGTATGATGAAAAAACAATCAGGGCAAGTGTGGGAACGATTTTTTCAGTACCGATTATTAGGTTGGAATCACACAATGAATTACTTCCTTGGATTGAAAAAGTGAAATCTGAAATCGGATCTTTCAGTGTAGTTGGAACAACGGCTAAAACTGAAAGCACAATAGATAGTACTGATTTCAAATCACCACTAATGCTCTTGATTGGTAATGAGACTAATGGATTGAGTAATAAGTATAAGGAAATTTGCGATGACCTTGTCAAGATTCCAATTAGCGGTTCAGCAAGCTCGTTGAATGTGGCGTGTGCTACGTCAATATTTCTATATGAGATTAGTAGGCAGATAAAGGTAAATAAATAGTATAATGTCATTTACTAAATACTATGTCTATGTTATACAATATATAGTTGCTTGATGAAAGTATAGTAATAAAAAAAATCGGAGGTGAATGATGGAAATATTGGTTCCGACTAGTGCTGAGTCTTTGAGGATTGAAGTGGAGACTTATTCTGACGAGAAGCGATCGGTAGATGTCTTTTACCGATTCTCGACGATGAAACGATTGTTGTATGTGACAATTAATGATGTTATGGAGGACGACATTTCTGTAAGTGATATTATTTCTTTGTTGAGAGAGAATGAAGTTGTCAGTGAGGGTGAAAACTGGGCTGTTGATAGTGTGCAAGATTCTGACGGCCTCATCACCGAAGGCTCTTTTGTTACGATTATTTTCAAGAAAATATAGATCCAATTGTGATCCGAATATATTAAAAGTACTATTTAAATACATATTTAAATAGTACTTTTTTATTTGAGCTTACTATTAATTATTTCTGCTCTGTTTCTTTGTCAGCGGTATTGATTCCGAGTGGCTTGTATAGGCAACAAAATCCAGTGGCGGATGTGAGGAGAAGAATTGCCCCGAGGACATAGGAGGTTATCATAAGCCCACCTTCTAGACGAGAGTAAGCGAGTGCAATAAAGGCTACTCCTAAAATTGCTCTAGTTATTCGATCTGCCGTACTTTCATTTTTCATTTTGTTCATGATTTTTTTATTTTAAATTTTATTAAAAAACCCATCACAAAAAATGTGATGGGGCTAGCGAAGTGTTGCGGGGGATTCCCTCTGTTGATTTTATTATATCACAAATGAGGACTATTGCTATTGCATTATTTGATTTTTTTGACTACTGTAGGTTTACGGATTATTTTAGTAACTTGAAAAAATGAGGTGAAGTATGTTGATTACTCGAGATAAAGTACGCGCGATGTTTTTGTTGACGGCGATTGGTGATGCTTTGGGTATGCCAGTTGAAACATGGACAAAGGAGATGATTGAAAAAGAATATGGATTGATTGCTGATTATCATGACCCCAAGGATCATAAATGGTACAAAGGGTGTGCTCCGGGAACTTGGACTGACGACACTCAGCTTACTCTGGCTGTTGCGAGATCATTGATTCGATGCAAGACATTTGATATGGATGATATGGCAAATGCTCATGTGGTGGCAATGCGCGAGTCTATTCGCGGTTGGGGAGGAAGCACTGTTGATGCGGTGAGGAAGTGTGGAAATGGAATACATTGGTCTGAATCTGGAAAAACTGACAAGCCTAATCGGGGTGGTGGGAATGGAGTGGTGATGAAAATGGCTCCTTTGGCTGTTTTTTTGCAAGCGAGTCCAAAGTACTTACTTGAATCTTACAGGGAGCGGATCTTAATGAATTTCACTTATTTCACGCACCACAGTCGCATGGCTCTTGTTTCTACTATGGTGCAATATGCTGCAATTGAGTACATTTTAGGATCATTCTCTTTTAATCCATCAGATTTTTTGAATGAAGTCTTGGTGACTGCAAGAAATATGGAGGAGTGTCTTGGGGTTGATTGTATGAAGGAAGACTCAATGCACATTAGAATCAGAAATATTATTGGCGGACTAGATGAGGAATTGCTGAATCCAGCAACTCCTCATAGCATAGTTAGCTTCTTTGCGGGAAGTGGTAATTGCTATGTGTATGAGTCTTTGCCAGTTGCATTGTATTTGGTGGCAAAGAATCCTTATGGAATGGACGCAATCTATGAGGCGGCGAGTTATGGTGGTGACACGGATACGATAGCTGCAATTGCTGGAGCACTTATTGGTCTTATTAATGGGACTGAGATAATTCCTCATCATCTAATCAGTGGACTGTGGAGACATAATCAAATTCTAAATGTCGCAGATAAGTTTTGTGACACGTTTGGGATTGATTAATGTTTTCTGTGATTGAAATAATGAAAACGAGGAGGAGATAATATGAGTAGCGTTGATGAAAGAATTGATTTTTCTGATGGAGATAGTTTGTGTTGGAGGAGGTGTTCGAGTTTGCAAAGGAATCGAATGCAAAGTGATCATATAAAAAAATATGGTAAGAAAGTAACAGCAATGACTGTGATAAGTATTCCTGAGGATCAGCAGAAATATAGCGGTCATCATCAAAAAATCGTCATCTCTGGTAAGAATGGAATGGTGAAGTGTAAAGGTGGCAGTCCTATATTTTTTAGCGGAATTTGGTTTGAAAAATGTTGAGAGAGTAATAAAATCTTTCAATAGTTATGATCCTGAAGAGATAATATCTTTTCAGGATTTTTTTAATGAACGATATTGATATATATTAAATTAGGACAATGTCTTGACAATATTGAAATATGTAGTAAAATATTATGTTCGGTATATTGCTGAATTAGATGCTGGTAGAATCAGTATTTTTTGAGGGGTTCTTTTAAAAATATAAAACATAGAGGGAGCTTAAATATGTTTGTTGCAAAAGTGACTTTAGAAAGAAAGGAAGTAATTGAAATGGTGAAGGAGCGTACTCGGGAATGGTCAATGAAGTATAAATATGTGCAAGAAAAAAGTGAAGATCCTACAATTGCTCAAATAGTAAATATTATCCATGATAGTGATAATATTTTTGAGGAGAAGATTGATTATGATCAGAAATTGTTTTTGGCTAGATTTTCAGAGTTAATAGTTGAGGCAAAGTATGGTGTAAAGCATGATATTGCTAAGTTTAGCATTACGGGTGGAGTGTCGTTTGACAATTTTATAATGATTGTTCCATTAGCACACAGGGGAAATCATAACTATCCTTTAAACGAGCCATGTTTTATTCATGCTGGCGGTCCTGAAGCTATTCGCTTGGATTCAAGACGTGGGAATAGTCTTCCTGATGACGAGCGCAACGCTTTAAGGCCTGCTACGGATGAAGAAATTGAATATTTTTTCTCTAAAGATCGATTTGACGCTATTAGTAGAGAATTTAGGGAAACTTCGATCGGTGTGTAATTTCTTGCCATAAATTAAACCATTAAGAAAGATGGGGATTGATATGATTAAAAAACAAGTGTATTTTTCAAGAAATCAAATGATTGATTTGATTAAAGGTGTGACTGCGAGATGGCATAGGGAGTTTAAGGTTATTCCTGTTATTAGCCCTGAATCAGAAGCAATTGTGAAGTTATTTTTTGTGGATGAAGATGAAAATTGTAAAGTTTTCTCGGTAAGTATGGCAGAAAGACTGGCAATGATTTTGGATGAAATCATGATGCAGGAGGGTGAAATTAGTTCTGCACTAAGGAAGAAGGATAAATCTAAACTTTCTCTGCGTAGCTTGGTTGCAATTGTTCCACTAGATGGTCGATACGTAACTAAGGAGCCGTGCCTTGTTATTTCGCAAGACAATAACTCATTAAGGGCAGTTAATAAGGATTGCCTATTAAATATCGATTTTCGCTTTGATTTATGTTCAATAAGAGCGGCTACTGATGATGAAATTGAGGAGCTAGTTTCGATTAAGTTTGTGAGAGAATTGAATAGAGCTAATTTTAAGATTCAGTTGTTTGAAAATAATGAGGTGGAAAATGTCCAGATTTAAAAACCTTGATGATAGAAGGAAATTTATTGATGAAGTAAAGCGAAATACTGAGAGATGGTCTCCCAGTGTGACGAGTCAAAAAATAGATGACCCAGGGGTAGTAAAGGCTATTGACGCAATTAATGCAGCTAAAGGTAAATTAGAGTCAGGAGAGTTAAAAATACTGGCGACAATTTTTGAAGTTATTATGGATAGGGAAGGCGAGATTGTACCCTTTCTTGAGTGTGGTGATTTTTTTGGCGACGAGGAATCTGGATGTATTATGGTTGTTCCTTTGGATGACCCAAATAGTCATTCTTATGAGTTAGGAGAGCCATGTCTGGTTTTTCATCCTCTAAATAATGCAATTTGCTACTCAGGAATGTATCGAGTTGGAAATTATCTTCCTGAAGGTATAAAATTCATCAGGCCTGCTAATGAGGATGAGATTGACAAATTCTTTAATCTTGATCATTTTTCTGAATTTAGAGCATGTGTACTTGAAAATACTTAGGAGGCTTTATGACTAGTGTTAGATTGCGTATAAGTGAGTTAGAGGAATTGATTGAGTATTTTTTTCAATATACTCTGAAATGGGCTAAGGAAAATGATTTGGAGCACTTCTTGTCTGACAATGAGTCATCTGTAAGAATATCTAGGGTTTCTAGCGCACTTAAAGAGAGTGATCGCAGTAGTATTTCAATAAGAAGAAAGAAGCTGTTGGCACTCTTGGCAGATGCGGTTATTGATCCTTCAAAGGATAGTGTGAGATCATCTTTAAATAGGGATGTTGATTTTAAAACAAATACTCTTGTTGTTCTTTTTAGTAAGAACGATGGCGAAGTTGCTATTGGAGAACCAGTATTTGTACGTAGTGTGGATGATGATGATGATGACGCAAGTTTTGTTGGTATGCATGGACGTAGGTTTGGCGGATATACGAATGGTTCTCGATCTGAATTTCGACCAGCTACAAGAGCTGAAATGGGTGAATTTATATCTAAAAATTTACATTTTTTTCAGCATGACACGAATATTGAATTAGATTTTAGGAATTAATGTGAGTAAAGGAGGATATAATGTTTACGAAAAAAGTTTTATTGAGTCAGAATGATCTAATTCAAATAGTCCTAAGTAGGGTTAGACAAAATGGCCCTAGTGATTCTAGTGTGAGTTTGAAATCTAGGATGATTATGGATTTGATTTGTGATCCGTATCATGGATTACAGCTTCCTGTAGATTTTTCAATTAAACTTGCTTCAGTGTGTGATGCGCTTCTAGGGCAAGAAGATGTTTTGTCTGAATTTGTTAATGCATCAGTCGGGGATATCAGATGGTCCATGTTTTCAGTAGCGGTTCCATTGAAAGATAAAGATTCTCGTGGTAGGTTTCATGGGTATCCGTTGAATAGGCCATGCGTGGTAATTGAAACTGATGATAATGGTCAAGGTAAGGCTATGGATATTGAAGGAAAAGTTGGTGGTTTTTTGCCACGTAACAGACAGGCAATAAGGATGGCTACCTGCAAGGAGATTGAAGAGTTACTATCTATTAGAATAACGTTGGAGATTAATCAGTGTGAGGATATTGACACTATAGTAGATGGAATAGCAGGAGGTGTTTCATGAATTCTGAATTGAAAGAGTTTATTGCGACGATTAAGGAACGGACTAAGAAATGGGCAGAGGATGAGTATAATAATGTTCCTGATTCAGTGGATGCCATTGATGAATGTTCTGAAAAACTTGTAAAATTTCTTCAAGAACGATCTAGCGCGCGTACAGTAGGAGAGAGTGGTGTGAGAGCTCTTGCATCTATATCCGAGGTTGTCTTGGGAAAAAGTAAGGATTTATTAATTAATGCAGTGGACAGGGCAGGAGTAAGTTCAGTTAAATTGAGCATAATCACTATGGTTGTCGTTAAGAGGTATGAGAATTTCAATCGAGATATTCATAATGAATCACTTTGTTTAATATATGATGTTGAGGATAGTCTAATCATTGTTCCAGTGGGGAATGGGTATTCAGATAGAAGATTTTACTCTAGTGAAAGAGAGGATTTTAGACCAGCTAATGAAGATGAGATTGATGAGTTTTTTAGACACAATAATAGCAGGCTGGACGACGTTTTGTCATTCATAAAGAGTTATACTGATTATCC